>DASYFA010000069.1:0-8238 GCA_036498705.1 Paenibacillus sp. | reverse complement strand
TGTGGAATTTCTACGATTAACCCAATGGCTACAAGTACCATCGGATTAATTAAAGAACTTGCATTGACAGTCTCCCTCTTGTCATGTAATATTGTCTGAGTGTGTTACCATGGTCTGAACCATGAACGAACTATATATTACTTTCGTATAACCTCGCAGATAACCGACTTGAAGGTTAGAATGGGCGAGGGTTTCTACAGGGAGCCGTAACTTCCTAACTACGATATTGAGAATGCACCACGAATTCTCATATCGTAGTTAGGATTTTTTGCGTTTCCTGGATTTAAAAGCTATCAAGGGGGAGCAATAGGAAATGAAATTGAAGTACTTATTATCCGTTTTTATTGGAGCCAGCAGTTATGGCATATTGTCGACTATAGTTGTACTTGCATACGGGCATGGCTACCAGCTTGGTGAAGTGGTAGGCACCCAGCTGCTAACAGGCTGCATTCTTGCATGGATGCTGGCACTGTATACCAAGCTCAAAGAGAGACGCAAACAGCGGGAAGAGCAGGGGACACCAGGAAGCTCCATAAATACAACAGTAGATGCCTCGTCGAAGCTGACCTGGAAGAAGAGATTGCTGCTTATGTTAGTCGGAACACCTACTGCTATAACTGGCCTCGTATATTATCATTCACTGCAGTATATCCCGGCATCACTGGCAATTATACTATTATTCCAATTCACGTGGATTACCGTGTTGATTCAAGCGATCATCAAGCGCCAACGTCCGAATGGCGTTATGCTGTTCACACTCGTACTACTGTTTGGAGGTACATTGCTGGCCGCCGGGCTAACGGGGCAGACGGGGGGCCGGTTCTCTGGAATCGGGATTACGTTCGGATTGCTCGCGGCCGTGAGCTACTCCATGTTCGTTCTCTTTAGCGGTAAGGCAATGACATCCATTAAACCGGCTTATCGTAGTGCATGGATGATTACCGGGGGGCTAGTGCTGGTCTTTATGCTATTCCCACCGCATTTCTTGTTTAATGGTTTGCTGTGGAGCCAGCTGTTATTGTTCGGGTTCTTGCTTGGTTTCTTTGGAGCATTCATTCCTCCGGTTCTGTACGCCATTGGCGTACCTCAAATCGGCGAAGACATGGCCGGGATTCTTGGAGCTGTCGAGCTTCCGGTCGCGGTATTGCTCTCCGCTCTGGTTCTCCATGAACAGGTGACGATGCTGCAATGGGTAGGTGTTATCGTCGTTCTTCTTGGTGTCATTTTCCCTCAGCTGACTAAGCTAGGAATGAGAGCAGTGGGTAAGGGAAGATTAACTTAATCTATTTATCGTTTATAAGCCGTCTTCGGTCTGCTGGAATGCAGGCCAGGGCGGCTTTGCTTTTCGGATAATCTATATTATGATCAAAAGAGAGCACAGCAAAGATCAAAAGTCGACGAACTTCTTCGTTATTTTCAGGTATGATTAGGAATAGAATAATGAACTGATATTAATTCGAAAGTAGGGGGATTGAAATGGGGATCTTTGATAAATTGAAGGATGGCGCATCCAAAGCTGCAGACCTGGCCAAGGATTCTGTGGAGATTGCCAAGATCAATTCGCAAATCTCCGGTAAGCGGAAGGAAATTGAGAAGAGTTATTTATTGATCGGCAAAGAGGTATACGATGCTTACACCAACAAACAACTGGATACGCTTGAATCGTTGGTTAAAGAGCAGAGCAATTTGATACGTGGGCTTGAGGAAGAAGTCGAGCAATTAGAATATAAGATTAGACAGATTAAGGATGAGAAAGAATGCGTCTGCGGTAGAGTGGTGCCGATGGATACTAAATTCTGCCCGTCCTGCGGACATCAATTCGAGGAAATGGTCAAGGTAGTTCCTGTCGAAGAACAGACTGATGGCGAGATCATTGTCGTTCAGAAGCATTGCGGTTCGTGTCATGAAATCGTTAATGAATCTGATCTTTTTTGCGAGAAGTGTGGAAACCGGTTAGCCCCTTAGAATGATCACTGTAAATCTGACTTTTTTACACGCACATATAAGAAACGAGAATAACTAATGAAGCAGGTTGATGACCAAGATTCGGGGTTGTCGGCCTGTTTTATTTGATTGTTCTTTTTTGCACATACTAAATGTTCCTGTTCATGTACAATATAACGGTGTAGAATTTAAGAATTCGCAATTTAAGCTCATGGAGGTTGCCTTAAGGAATGAAGCCTATTATAGATGTAGCTAAGTCTTTCGGAATTGATGAGAAATATCTTGAACTGTACGGGAAATATAAATGCAAGATTGATCTGCAAATAAGAGAGGATCTACAGGTCCACACAGATGGTAAGCTGGTGCTCGTGACAGCGATGAACCCCACGCCAGCTGGTGAAGGAAAGACGCTGACGACGATCGGTCTCTCACAAGCGTTAAATGCTATTGGTATCCCTACGATCGCTGCGCTTAGAGAGCCTTCACTAGGTCCTTGCTTCGGTATGAAGGGCGGGGCGACAGGCAGTGGCAAGGCGGAAATTTTGCCGGCAGAAGATATTAATCTGCATTTTACCGGGGATATTCATGCCATTACTGCAGCTCATAATCTGTTGTCCGCGATGATCGAGAATCACATGTATCACGGAAATAAGCTCCAAATAGATGCGCAGAGGATTGTATGGAAGCATGCGATGGATATGAATGACCGCAGCTTGCGGCGAATTGTGTGTGGCATTGGCGATGGTAACGGTAGTGTGCATGAATCCGGATTTATGATTACTACTGCTTCAGAAATTATGGCCATACTCTGCTTAAGTGAGGATTTACAGGACCTTAGACAGCGGCTTGGTCGGATTATCGTCGCTTATAATATAGAGGGAGAGGCGGTAACCGCGGAACAGATCGGGGCTGTGGACTCCATGACCGTATTGCTGAAGGATGCTATCAAGCCGAATATGGTGCAGACTGCAGAAGGAACTCCGGTCTTCATTCACGGCGGGCCTTTCGCGAATATTGCCCATGGCTGCAGCAGCGTGATCGGTACCAAGACGGCACTGAAGCTGGCGGATATTGTGGTGACCGAAGCAGGGTTTGGTGCTGATTTGGGTGCGGAGAAATTTTTTGATATCAAATGCCGACAATCCGGGCTTGATCCAGCCGCAGTTGTGCTGGTGGTGACGATTAAGGCGCTGAAATATAACGGCGGTGTATCAAAGAATGAATTGGATGAAATGAATATTACTGCGCTGCAGGCAGGACTCGCCAATATGGAGCGGCATATTGAGAATATCCGCAAATTTAAGGTTCCGGTTATGGTCGCTATTAATCACTTTGCTCATGATCATGACGAGGAAGTAGCGTTTGTCGTTGATCACTGCCGTCGTCTTGGAGTAAGAGCTGAGGTATCTGATGTGTGGGCCGAAGGTAGCGCCGGTGGTCGTCGGATGGCCGAGACATTGCGGGATATTCTGCAGCATGAGACAGCTAGCTTCGCTCCTTTGTACACGAATGATAGTAGCCTAATGGATAAAATAGAGACAATTATCCGTCAAGTTTACCGCGGGGCCGGGGCAAAACTGACTTCATCCGCGCTTAAGAAGCTGGAGCAGATTGAGAGTCTTGGATATGGCAATATGCCAGTATGTATGGCCAAAACGCCTTATTCATTCTCTGATCAGCCTGCATTGCTTGGTGCGCCGGAAGGTTTCACCGTACAGGTCAAGGATATTACGCTGTCTGCCGGTGCCGGTTTCGTTGTCGTTCATACCGGGAACATTGTCACGATGCCTGGATTGCCGAAGGTTCCAGCAGCAGAGCGAATCTATCTGGATGAATTGGGGAGAGTGAACGGATTAGTATAAATATAGGTGGAACAATCTGGATTTTCGGGTTACTCTTATATCCATAGGGTGTCTGACTATAACAATCGGGACACGGGATGGGGGAATCCAATGCAAATCAGACAATTGGTTTCGGAAGAATTCGACAATAGCATGGAAATGGGAGAGTATTCGTTTCAGTATAAGTTGTCTCCTACTGAACGGACTGAACGAAGAACCCGCTTCAAGCCGGATCAGGTTTGGGGGGCCTTTGAAAATGGTCAGTTGCTCGCGAAGCTTGTCCTGCTGCCGCTACAAATCTATATTCATGGCAAGCCCTTTGATATGGGTGGCCTCGCTGGTGTAGCTACCTGGCCGGAGAATCGCCGCAGTGGTCTGGTGCGCGGTTTGCTTACCCAAGCGTTAAATGTCATGAAGGATCGTGGTCAGACGATCTCCTGTCTGAATCCTTTCTCCTTCGCATATTATCGTAAGTTTGGCTGGGAGTTAATGACCGAGCATCGGAAATATACGATTCCCGTGAATCAATTTCCAGCCCGTAAGAGTTTCGAAGGCAGAGTCAGAAGGGATCTAAGGGATGTCGCACTGCTGGATCAAATATATCGGCCTTTTGCCCAGAAATATAACGGAACGCTGCTGCGTGATCGCGATTGGTGGGAGAGGTCGGTACTGGATGAGGATGGACATGATGTCGTCTATTTCTCAGAGGAAGGCATTCCGCAAGGATATGCTCTATACAACGTTACCAAGCGGGAGCTGACAATCGAGGAGTTCGTCTACCATAACGAGATGGCCCGAGAGGCATTGTGGACCTACTTCGCCAACCATGATTCGATGGTGAATCAGGCGGTAATCCAATTCGTCCCTATGGATGATTTCTTGCCATTCCTGCTCGATAATCCACGCTTCAATCAGGAGATTATTCCTTACTTCATGGCCCGGATTGTCGATGCCACACCGTTTATTAGGGAGTATCCGTTCCAGGTGCTGGAGGCTGAAACTACGCTGAAGCTACAGATTAATGATACGACAGCGCCATGGAATGATGGGTTCTGGCAGCTTCACGTATCGTCCGGGGGAAGAGGGCAGCTGAGTAAGATTAGCGAAGCATCGTCTGAAGCCGAGCTTACTTGTGATATCCAGACCCTGACGACAATGCTTATGGGATACAGACGTCCGCAAGAACTGTTCCGTTACGGCCGATTGGTCGGGGAAGAGTCATCCGTTGCCGCGCTGGAGCGTGTCATTCCGCACGGAACGACGTATCTGATGGACTCATTTTAATATCACTTATGAGGACAGCCATTCTTTTCTATATAAGAAAAGAATGGCTTTTTCCGTCTGGCCCCGGGACATTCCAGCTAGCATGATTGCTTACCTTGTCCTTGCCTATTCAACACGATCTCGATAAAATAGAAGAAATCAATCTTCCAAACGAGTAAAAAAGAAGATAAAGTTCAATAATTGTCTGATCGAAAGGGGACAGTGCACTTGTCAACCACACAAGGGATGGGAAAGACTCTCTTAAATATACGAAGTCATCTGAACGGGCTTACCAAGGCCGAGCAAAAAGCGGCCGAATATATTCTGGATAACGCCTCCGATATTATTTATCATTCCGTAACCGAGCTGGCGGAGAAAGCCGATGTAGGAGAGACAACGGTGCTGCGTTTATGCCGGAAGTTAAAGTTTCAAGGATTTCAAGATTTCAAATTGTCCTTGGCGCAGGATCTGGTGAAACCCATTGATCATTTGCTTCAAGAAATAACAGAGGATGACGATTCTTCCGCGTTAAATGAGAAAATTATTGCTAACCATATCCGCACCTTGGAGCAGACGAGAGAACTGGCTGTTTCCGATCAGTTGGATAAAGCAATCGATGCGTTGTACCGGGCTCGTTTTATTCACTTTTTTGGCGTTGGTTCTTCTGGACTGACAGCGATGCAAGCAGCACATAGCTTCTCGAGAATAGGCAAACCAAGCAGTGCAAAAGCAGATACTCACTTTCAGGCCGTGGAAGCGGCCTTAATGACCCAAGATGATGTGGCGGTCGGTATTTCGATCTCTGGCAGTACGAAGGATACGATTGAGAACTTGACCTTAGCCAAAAAGACAGGCGCCATTGTCATCGCCATCACAAGTAATGCCCGTTCTCCGATTACGAAGGTGGCGGATATCATCTTACTGATGATCGCCAAGGAGAATCCGCTACAAGGTAGCTCGCTCTCCGCCAAAATCTCACAATTGGCTGTCATCGATATTCTAAATGTGGCTGTCTCGCTACAAATGAAGGACGAGGCGCTGAAATTCAGAGAAATAACAGCCAGAGCCACTTCCGAGAAACTGTATTAAAGTGATCCTACCTTAATATCACAAGAAGATTATTTCTACATGGAGAGCCTTTCTAGGCTCTTTTTTTGTTATTGCCATTGTAAAAATAGGAGATCGTATAATCATTAAAAGAAAAAATCTTTAATTATTTAATAAATAGTGGAGAATTTCTCCAAAGCATGTTACAATGAATTTGCGAGAGAGGAGAAAGTTTCCGAAACCGATGCTTTATCCGGAATATTTCACCGAGCATTAGCGGAAAGCCAGTAGCTATTCATGCTCATTTTGTAAGCGCTTTACAAAATCCGGATTGGCAGATTTACAGTCATTTCTTCTCTTGACTCTAAAAAAAGATAGATTTTTAAGAAGAGAGGGTGTTGTGGCATGAGTTTCAAAGGAAGAAAGTTTATTTCATTACTATTGGCATCAATCATGATGGTGGGTCTATTGGCGGCGTGTGGTTCGGATTCGTCGAGTAACAAGGGGGCTGCTTCGAGTGGGAACAACGATAGCAAGAAGCCCGCGGAACAAGTCACGGTAGAGTTCTGGACAATTTCATTGCAGCCGACCTTCGATGATTACTTCAACAAATTGATCGCGGAATATGAATCGCAGAATCCGAATGTCAAGATTGATTGGAAGGACTACCCTTATGATGCCGTACTGAACAAACTCATGACAAATATTGCCGGCGGCGATGCACCGGATGTTGTAAACCTTAATACGGAGCTTGCCAATCAGATGGGAACGAAGGACGCGCTGGTTGACTTTAACCAAGAGCTGACGGCAGAGCAAAAAGCGGCTTATTTCCCAGGTATCTACTCTTCAACGGAAATGAACGGCAAAGGGTTCGCACTCCCTTGGTACACCGGATTGCCGGTCCTATTCATGAATAAGGATCTAGTGGAGAAAGCTGGACTGAATCCAGATAATCCGCCGAAGACGAAGCAGGAATTGAACGAATGGGGTCGCCAGATCAAAGAGAAGACCGGCGCCTACGGCTATATTTTCACGATGGAAGCGCGCACTCTGTTAGAAGAGAACCTACCATTCCTGACTGAGGATCATAAGAAGGCAGCTTTTAATACACCTGAAGTGGAAGAGTATGTCAATGAGAATTTACAGCTGTTAAAAGACGGCGTCATTCCAAAAGACATTATCAACTACGATAAACAAGTGCAATACTTCGCGAGTGAGCAAGTAGCTATGTCCTTATCTAGCTCGCCATTTATTAACAAGATCAAGACAGCCGCGCCGGATGTATACGACAAAATGCTTGCCGTTCCAAATCCGGTTGGCAAAGCGGGCATCCGCTATTCCAACACGATGAACATCGTCGTGCCTTCGGCAACATCTCATAAGAAAGAAGCGGTTGACTTCGCTGTATTCGTCACGAATGCGGCCAATCAGCTGGAATTCTCCAAGATCGCTAATACATTGCCTTCCACAGTAGAGAGCGCCAAAGATCCGTTCTTCTCCGAAAATGACGGAACTCTAGAAGGGGTGGCCAAGACCGTGTCTGCAGTCAGCCTTGATAAAGCCGAGGATTTCTACATCGGCGTTGAGAGTGCTAAAGACGTCAATCAGGCCGTCACCAAAGCATTGCAGGAAATTTATTTGAACGGTGCTGACGTGAAGAAGACATTGACTACGGCCGAGAGCGATGTTAACAAAATCTTGGGCAACTAAATACTTCAAATTGGGCAGGCTTGTCCTGCCCGATTCTTATAGATATAGAACTATCTTTAATAAAGGTGGTGGAGGAGTACTATCATGAAAAAAACATCCTTCTTTACTAGATTCGGCAAGTCGGAAGCGTCAGTTGCTTGGTTCTTCATGACACCGGGTTTGATCCTACTGGCCCTATTTGTCTTCTGGCCGATTATTTACAGCATACCGCTGGCCCTGACGAATTACTCCATTATAGGTAAGACCGAATTTGTCGGCCTGGATAATTTCGTCAAAGCTTTGCAAGATAGGAGTTTTATTACATCGCTGGTCAACTCGCTATTTTACGTCATTGTTGTACCATTTATTCAGATTATATCTATTCTTATGGCGATTCTAGTCAACAGTAATGTTAAAGGAATTAAATTATTTCGTACGGCTTATTACATCCCCG
>DASYFA010000068.1:0-6626 GCA_036498705.1 Paenibacillus sp. | reverse complement strand
CTCCGGCGTAATGCTGCCATCAGCCATCATCATTTCCTGCAGCAAAATATCGAACAAAGAACCATCTATACCACTTGAAGCATCTCCTGCTTTATTTCCTTGCAGATCAACATTATTCTTCACCTGGAGCGAAATTAGCTGTTCCATCGTTCGCGGATCAATTTGCATGTCGGCCAGCTCCTCTACTTGTACAAAAAGATATATGTATATATTTTACACGGCATTGGCAAACATGACCACCTCTTTTTTATAGAGGTAGTTCATAAAGACCTCTGTTGAACATGAAGTAGCACCAATATAAAAGGCTGACATCGGAAAGATGCCAGCCTTTAACAAAAATCAGCGAGTAAATGGAATCAGAAAGAAATAACTTAGAGTCGCTACAATGCCAAGGCCGATCGCCCAGCCCCCAGACGTCTTGGCTCCCTGACTGTATGCATAGAAGCCTAATACTGCGGCGAGCGGACCAAGTACAATGCTCCAGAGGAACAACGAGGCGATTCCGAGTCCAACTCCAACATAACCAACAGTACGTCCTATGCTACTATCGGCAACCCCCGTATCTGATCGTTCAACTTCATCATTTCTCTCCGAACGAATCTCACGGTGCTCTGTAGTATCCCAACTTGCCCCACCCACTGGGGCCGTTGGAGAAATTTCCGAAGCGTATTCTTCTTTGTGGGCCGTTGGAGATATTTCTGTGGCGTATTCTTCTTTGTCTGAATTGTTATTTATATCTACTGGATGTTCTGAATGATCTTTACGCGGAAAATCAAGACGTCTTCTTCCCCCATAAAAATCATAATCATGCTGGTTGTCATTATTATCACTCATTTACAGCACCTCCTGATGGATGTAAAGTTGTAATTTACTTTGATTTGGGCTTGAAGGTATGACAGCAAGTAGCAGATGATGTTGTTGCTTTGGTCTGATTCTCAGAATCGAATGATTCGCCGGCAAACTCCGCATGATACTGGCGAGTGGCGTTCTGGTCAATATCGATCATAATGCTTTCAGCCTGACAAATATTTTTCTCTCCCCAATGAACACAATCGGCCACGCTGCACTTTACGATGGGTTTACTCCCGCTTGTCATTTTAATCACCTCGAGAACAGTGTTCCCTCTGTATTGCTCGTTATGCCTACAAAATGGTTGACAAATCAAGACAAAAGATGGGGATGATACCAGACTATTGCTAGCTCTTCAGATTTCGGTCTTGGAATAAAAAAACAGGCTCCATAGCAACCTAATTCATATCTTCAATCAGCCATAAAGTTGAATGGAATCGTTCAACTTATTCAGTTAAGGAGGCAATAACATGAAATGGTTCAGATGGGCCTTAGTCGGTGTTGTGGGAATCACTGCCGCTGCCATGATTGGCCTGTATCCCTTCAATGAGAAGGCTCCACGCCAAGCAGCAGAACGGACGAATCCGGCTCCTGGTCCGAAGAAGGAGCAGCACTTGAAGCAAATGATGCTGCATCGTGATATGACAGCAACAGAACGATTAATAAGAATGGATACCAAAGGGCATCTTCGGGCATTAGCTACACACAAGGTTAATCCGGATAAGATGACTTCCTCTGCTGCAGAATTGCAAAAGGGGCACCAGCAGTTCAAATCCATTCTTTGGTTTGATGGCACAAGCGGCAGAACGAAGGAAGTTCGGGCTGCTCACTACAAGCCGAGTAGTGAGGAACAGAAACAAATTGCAAGCTATATCGTCTACGCCAAGAAGTCGCTACAGAAAGGCAAGGCATATGAATCCCCGGCTTTTCCACAAAAAAATCCAAAATTTTATATTACGGCGGAACCTGCGAAGCAGGGCGGAGACGGGGTAATCGCTGTTATGGATCTAGGTATTCTCGGTAAGGTAAAGGATCATCAGCATAAAAATCTCCGGCTGATCCCCTATCCGAAGGAAGGTAAATACAAGGTCGAATCCGTTGAGACTGATACCTTACGCGATATCACAGTCAAAACAGGTCATGATAATGAAAAAGCGAGCCATTATTATGAAAATGAAATCGTGGTCACCTTTAAGCGCGGACTAACGACACAAGACAGAAAAAAAATAATGAACGATCTACATTGCAGACCGCCGCAAAAAATAGTGAACACCTATATTTTCCGTTCCGATAAGATGACCATGAATGAACTGAAAGATTATTTCCTTAAAAATTGGCAGCCTGATTATGTGGAGCCGCATTACCTATATATGACCAATGAGACAAGTCTGGACGACACCCCCATCATACCTAATGACATGCTATTCTCAGAATATCAATGGAACCTGCCAATTATCGATACGACACGTGGCTGGAAGTTAAGTAAAGGAGCCAATGATGTCATTGTCGGCATTGTTGATACGGGCGTCGATCTGCAACATCCTGATTTAAAAGGGCGGCTGCTGAAAGGCTACAATGTCGTTGATCCTGATAAAGAGCCGCTTGACGATGTCGGTCACGGTACCCACGTTGCGGGAATTATCGCGGCAAATACCAACAATAACGAAGGCATTGCCGGTATGATGTGGAATGGCAAGATTCTTCCGGTTAAAGCGTTGGACAAGTCGGGGGCAGGTACTACCTATTCCGTCGCACAAGGAATTATCTGGGCCACTGATAACGGCGCGAAAGTGATCAATATGAGTCTAGGCAACTACGCTGATGCGCAGTTCCTCCACGAGGCAGTAAAGTACGCTTACGATCATGATGTTGTGCTTATCGCGGCCACAGGCAATGACAATACAGAGCGCCCGGGCTATCCGGCTGCCTATCCAGAAGTACTGTCAGTCTCAGCCACCGACTATAATTTGAAGAAGGCTTCCTTCTCTAATTACGGCGATTATGTGGATGTGATGGCTCCGGGTGAGAGCATTGCCAGCACCTATCCAGACAACCAGTATGCGGCCTTGTCCGGTACCTCGATGGCATGCCCGCATGTGACCGCTCTGGCTGCATTGATCCGCTCGATCAATCCGGATCTGAAGAACACAGAAGTGATGGACCTTATCCGCAAAAATGTAATTGATCTTGGCGAGGTAGGACATGACAAATATTTCGGTTACGGGCAAATCGATGTCTATGCAGCGCTTGAGGCTGCAGGAGGTGGCGAAGCATCGCTGCAATTCTGGCCACAGTCCATCGAACGCAAGATGGATAGGGTTATCGATAGATTGAAATAAGCACAAAAAAAAGACGGCTGAGACAGCCGTCTTTTTGCTCTGTTAATTTATTTATTTGAGTCGGATGACCGCAGTAGAGATACTTGCGGCAATCTGTTAGAAAAGATGTTGCGAGTTATGAAAGTCTGCCATAAGCCGGGTTCTGTACTCGTAGCGGTAAAACGGGAACTACCCTCCCGCTGTAAGTGACAATCATCTATCTAGACCGCATATTACTATGCGGTTCCAGCGACCAACCCAGACGCGCCTCGGGCTAAGGCTGCTTCCTAAGAAGCTGCGTCCCATTAGGTCTTGCTCCAGATGGGGTTTACCAGGAACGAAGTCACCAGCGTTCCTCGGGGTCTCTTACACCTCGGTTCCATCCTTGCCTGTGCACACCTTGCGGCGGCCATCGGCGGTCCATTTCTGTGGCACTATCCTTCGGCTCGCGCCGACTGGACGTTATCCAGCACCCTGCCCTATGGAGCCCGGACTTTCCTCTCGCGGTATGAAACCGCCAGCGATTGTCTGTCAAACTTTCGAAGGCAACACTTGATAGTATACAGGTTAAATCAAGTTATCTCAAGTCCAAATTTAAGGTAATTCAGAAAGCACTTATAATTATTTACATAAACATAAATGGCTCTGTATTTATTCTGGATGCAACAACCTTCGTCTCATATTTATGTTCAGTCAGTTTCTCAGTCAACCATTCAGATACTTTCGCTTTCATAATCTTCTCCGCATTATGGCCTGGGTCAACGATAGTGATTCCGGCCATGAATGCATCCTGTGCCGTATGATAATCAACGTCTCCCGTCACGAGTACATCTGCTCCTTGGAACAGCGCATGCTTCCAATAACGTCCCCCTGAACCGCCCAGCACAGCAGCCTTTTTAATGGTCCGGTTCATATCGCCAACAACCCTGACAGCAGGAACATCAAGCTTCACTTTGACACGCTCTACAAATTCCTTCAAGGTTACCGGATCTGCGAGTTTGCCTACCCGTCCTAATCCCAAGGTGCGTCCTTTCAGATCCATCGAATACAGGTCATAGGCTACCTCTTCATACGGATGATTTCTCAGCATTGCCTGAATCACCTGATTACGAATACTAGCCGGAACGATCGTCTCGATGCGAATTTCCTCAACTTTCTCCAGCTTGCCCTGCGAACCAATATAAGGATCCGTGCCTTCCCCAGGCTTGAACGTGCCATAGCCTTCAATATTGAAGCTGCAATGACTGTAATTGCCGATCGCCCCTGCTCCAGCGTTAAGCATAGCGTCAAGCACACGCTGATGATGATCTTTCGGAACGAATACAACCAGCTTGTACAGGTTGTCTGTATGAATATCTTCCAGAGAGGCGCTAGGCTCGAATCCAAGCGCTTCAGCCATCCAATCATTCATACCGCCTTCCGTAATATCTAGATTCGTGTGAGCTATATAGACAGCGATATCATGCTTGATCAGCTTCTCATAGACTTTCCCCATTGGGGTATCAACCTGTATAGATGGAAGCGGTCTGAAGATTATCGCATGATGCGCTATGATCAGATTAGCTCCGAGAGAAATGGCTTCGTCGACAACTTCCTCATTGACATCAAGTGCAACGAGAATGCCTGTGATCTCCTTGCTAAGACTGCCAAGCTGTAGACCAATCTTATCTCCTTCCATAGCAACATGCTTAGGAGCAAGCTGCTCCATATACTGAATTACGGTCTGTCCTTTTGCCAGCATGTCAATACCTCCTTAAGCTGATCTATCTCCTGCCTGAGTTCGTTCTCCCGCTCACGGGATGTCTCCAGACTGGACAATGCCACCTGGCGGCAAATTTTCTCCAGCTTCGCTATTTCTCCCTGCCACTTCTTCAGCAGAACAGGCGAAGGATTCATGATTAACTTAGGTCCTATTCTCAGCTGCAATGGTTTGGAGATGATGACACTGTCACACATAGTCTTATCACGATACAATTGTTCGTTCAACTCTTCTGCTTGTGGATCGACTACAGCAGTCAGGACCTCGTAGATCTTCCCGTCTTCCTCCAATATTTGCTCCTTCACTAGATACCAGCCGTTATCAATCAACCAGGCTCGTACGAATTCTTCCCCGACATTGGGCTGAAGTACGAGCTGCTTCACACCGACTAGCTTATCGATCCCACTTGTAAGAATGGATACGATCAATGCACCGCCCATTCCGGCGATCGTGATCGTATCAACTTCCCCAGCGCTGATGACAGCCAAACCGTCACCTTTGCGTACAGAAATACGACTCTGTTCCCCAGCCTCAGCAACTTGTCTCCGAGCGGCTTCACAAGGGCCATCATTTACTTCCCCGGCCACAGCATAAGAGGACTTACCATTCTTTACTGCGTAGACCGGCAATAACGCATGATCCGATCCAATATCGGCCAGTCTGCACCCGAGCGGAAGCTCTTCTGCAATAGCCTGCAATCTTGCTGATAGTTTCATTAAGAAAATTACACCACCCGTTTTATTTAATGCCATAACCTGGAAAGTCACAGCAATTTGCATTGACTTGGAAAAAAAGTTAAAATAAAGACCAATAACATTGAAAAACAAGGAAGTACTTCCATAAATGAGGAAGGATGTCTACTTCCTTGATAAAATAAGATACAACAAAGCGGCTAAGGTCATGATGAAAAAAATAGACCTTGCTGCCTGGCCGCAGAAGGTCTATTCAACGCTATTCCAGGAAATCCTTAAGCCGTTTGCTGCGGCTTGGATGGCGAAGCTTGCGGAGCGCTTTCGCTTCAATCTGGCGAATTCTCTCCCTAGTTACGCCGAATACCTTGCCGACTTCTTCCAAGGTTCTGGTCCGACCATCGTCAAGACCAAAACGTAGGCGAAGCACATTCTCTTCCCTCTCGGTAAGAGTGTCAAGGACATCCTCAAGCTGTTCTTTGAGAAGCTCGTAAGCCGCGGCATCCGCAGGTGCTAAGGCCTCCTGATCTTCAATGAAATCGCCCAGATGGGAATCATCTTCCTCACCGATCGGCGTTTCCAGAGATACCGGTTCCTGCGCGATCTTCATGATCTCCCGAACCTTCTCCACGCTCAGATCCATCTCTGCGGCAATTTCTTCCGGAGCTGGTTCACGGCCTAGCTCTTGCAATAGCTGCCTAGATACTCTGATCAGCTTATTAATCGTCTCAACCATATGAACTGGGATCCGAATCGTTCTTGCTTGGTCGGCAATCGCACGGGTAATAGCCTGGCGAATCCACCATGTCGCATAAGTACTGAATTTGAAGCCTTTTGTGTGGTCGAACTTCTCAACCGCTTTGATGAGTCCCATATTCCCTTCTTGAATCAAATCAAGGAATAGCATCCCGCGTCCCACATAACGCTTGGCAATGCTGACAACGAGACGCAGATTCGCCTCAGCTAGACGGCGCTTGGCTTCCTCATCGCCATTCTCGATCCGCTTGGCAA
>DASYFA010000067.1:0-5394 GCA_036498705.1 Paenibacillus sp. | reverse complement strand
ATAGATCGAACCATGTACTAACCGCCCATATTAAGACCAAGACAAGTAGACCCTTCAGCAATTGGATAGCCCTTGTCCCTCGTACGAGCAAGATCAGATGATAAATGATATAAGTAACGATCAGAATATCAACGATATCCTTGATCCAGTCCTGCCAACCCATATTTGCAAAATAATCCATGGTGTAACCCCCGCTTTTTCTTCTATTCAATCTATATGACTAACTAGAAGAAGCTTATGTATATCTAATAAGTCTGCTCAGATATACTGCTTTGTATTAATTAACTTCATTGTATCTGTGAAATTATTATTTCCCTAAACTCTAGGTTATAACGTTCCCGGGCTAGATGCAAGTTTGAAGAAAATAGGTTACCCACAATGAAATATATTTCTTCTCTGGCCCAATAAAATATAAAAGGCGCCATCTTCTTGAAGAGGGCGCCAGACCGTTATTTGTCACTTCCTGCTTATCTATAGGCGACATCTGAAAAAGCGTTACTGATTCTGTACCAGATCCAGTCCAGAGCTTGATCGATACTCTTGACCTTGCCTGATATATGAGCGGTCGAAGCCTGATAATACGAGCCATCGACAACGGTCAGATTCCCTTCGACATTTCCCAGAATTTCTGCCTTACCGTTCTCAACCGTAAGATTTCCCGTTACGGTGGAGCCTTCAGGTACAGTAACGATATGCCCGTTGATGACTACCTGATCCAGGTCGCCTACTTTAACAATCAGTTGATCATCCGCCTTCATTAAGGATACTGCACTGAACAGCATCACCACCAGAAAAATGGCTGCCGCCGTTAAGGCCGGATGTCTCTTGATCATCTTAAGCCATGGCTGCTGCCTGCGTTGACTAGGGATCTCACTCATGATTCGGCTTACTAACGAATCTGGAGCAGAGATGCGGTCATTTCTTAATGTCGCGAACAGCTTCATTTCCGTCTGTTCCAACTGCTGGAACCGAGCACTGCATGCGGGACATGAGTTCAGATGACCCTTAAGCTCCACGGCCTGCTCATGCATAAGATCTCCGTCGAAATAATCATGCATTAAAGTGGAGGCATGTTTGCAATCCATATCAGCCATTCCTTTCAATATCAGTACTATGGAATAACCATACAAAGTATGGAGATAGTCGTCCTAACATACATTACGTTACGGAGTGAATAACGTTTCAAAAAAATACAGAGCCATTTATAAAATATAGGCAGTTAAAAGACTGCCTTATGTTCCAGCTTCTTACGTAAAAATTCACGTCCCCGATGCACCCTGGTCTTGACCGTTGTTACCGGCATGTCCAGAACTTCTCCGATCTCCTGTAGCGACAAATCCTGCAAATACCTTAAAACAATAACGGATTTATATTTGGCAGGCAATCCTTCAATCGCTTGATGAATCGTCGCTTGTGTCTCTGACAAGAGATATTCCGATTCCGGTGTCCGCTCATCACCAGGAATCAGCGCATAACCATCTACACCCTCTTGATCATTCATACCAGCATCAAGATAGTAATTAGGCTTGCGCTTGCGCAGACGATCAATACACAGATTTGTCGCTATGCGGTAAATCCAAGTAGAGAACTTCTGCTTCTCATCGTATCGGTCAAAGTTCTTGTACACACGTAGGAATGTCTCCTGTACAATATCTTCAGCTTCATGTCGATTCGACAACATCCGGTACCCCAGATGAAATATTTTATCTTTGTATAAATCAACGAGTTCCGCAAATGCACCCTGGTCGCCTTTACGCGCCAGCTTTACCAACCTCGTATCAAAATGATCAACCACTATAATATCCTCCAGATCCATGGACGGGCTCCATCAAAGCCTTATGCCTGTCCGGCCTTTTCCCCGATCTATCATCAAGGAATAATCCCGTTCATCGCCGGTACTTCATTCAAATGTTAATTCAAGTTCCTGTAAAAAGCAATAGAATTAGCTCGATTCCAGGGACTTTATATACTAGAAAAGGCTTCTATCGTTAGAGTTTTGGTTATTAGAGGTTGTTTAAAAGGTCCCCCTTTGATCACGAAGTAAATCATGAAGCTATTCGACATCGAATCTTGAATTCACCCGGGCCTACCGGTGCTCACGTACCCACTACGTACGCTCCGCTCCTCAGACCCTAGCTTCATCCAACCTTCTCGGTGCTGAAAGTCTGACTTTTTAAACATGCACTATTACTAAAAAACAAGCCAGACTCTCCCAACATATTAGGAGAATCCGGCTTGTTAGTATAAACATTAAATCTAGTATCAGCCCGTATTACGAAGACCTGCTGCAATTCCGTTAATCGTAAGAAGCACTTCACGAAGTAGAAGAGCATCATCCTGGTCTTTCTCACGAACTGCACGCAATTCAGTCAATAATTGCACCTGTAAGTAACTCAGCGGGTCGACATAAGGGTTCCGCTGGCGAATCGATTCCTGAAGTGCTGGTGCATCATCAAGAATTTCAGGAAGCCCCGTAATCTTCAGAACCATTTCCTTGGTCAGATTGAATTCCTCTTCAATTTTACCAAAGACGCGATCCCTTACTTCCTGATCACCGCACATTCTGCTATATTCTTTGGCAATAACGAGGTCCGCTTTTATAATTGCAAGCTGCAGCGTATCGATCAAAGAACGGAAGAAGGTGGAGTTGTGATACATATCCTGCAAAATCTGCAGCTTCTTCTCATCGTCTTGATAGAAGTTATACAGGCTCGTACCGGCAGCATACCATGCTGGGAATAGATATCGGCTCTGAGTCCAGGCGAATACCCATGGAATAGCGCGCAGATCCTCAAAGCGATCACTATTCTTACGCTTCGACGGTCTGGAACCAATATTCAGTTCACCCACTTCACCAAGCGGTGTTGATTCTTTGAAGAATTTCAAGAAGTCTGGATCACAGAATACGAGATCCTGATATTTATTCAAGGAAGTCTCTGAGATACCGGCAATAATCTCATCCCATTCCTCTTCCTGCTGATTATTTTCATCATACAGTTTCGCGTTAATGGCTGCCTTGATTAATGCCGAAGTAGCTTGTTCTAGACTACGATAAGCAATCCCTTTGAGGGAATACCGGGAAGAGATAACCTCACCCTGCTCAGTAATCTTGATGCCTCCGCCAATTGTCTCAGGTGGTTGCACTAGAATACTGCGGTTAAGCGGCATTCCGCCACGCCCTAGCGCTCCACCGCGTCCATGGAAGAATTTGAGCTTCACTCCATATTTTTTGGCCGTTGCAGTGATTTGCTTCAGTGCAACACGAAGTTCCCAGTTCGCGGTAACAACGCCGCCATCTTTATTACTATCCGAGTAACCAAGCATGATCTCCTGCAGATCATTCATTGCCGCCACAGACTGACGATAGATCGGCATCTCGAACAGCCGGCTCATAATAGCTGGAGCTTCATGCAAATCTTCGATCGTCTCAAAGAGCGGAACGGATTGGAGTGTACATACCACTGTGCCATCCGGATCCTTGCGGAACAGGCCTACCTCTTTGGCGAATACCATGACCTCCAGAATATCGCTGCCCGCTTCCGTCATACTTATCAGATAGCTGGTGATACACTGTACGCCAAATTCCTTCTGCGCTTTGAAAACAGTGCGGTACACGTCGAGACACTCTGTCGTACTCTCGCTATATTCCTGATATGGCGAAGTCAGAGGTCGAGGATCGTTCAGCAGCTGCTCGAGCAATACCAGCTTCTCCTCTTCCTGTAGATCCGCATAGTTGCTTGTAATGTTCATTTTGGCCAGAATTTCGGTCATGGCCTTCTCATGCTCTTGGCTGTGCTGACGAATGTCCAGCGTCGCCGTATGGAAGCCGAATAGTTCTACCTGACGGATCATTTGGCTAAGATGCGTATCCGCTACATAATCCGCATAGTGATGACGAAGACTACGATCGATAATTTTCAGATCAACGATTAGTTCCTGAGCATTTTCATAAAGCTCTGATGTCCCTTTCTTTGTCTCATCAAGAACATTATGAAGCTTCTCAGTCATGTAGGATAATTTAATACGATAAGGTTCCTTCTCGTTGTGCCATTCTGGCGTCTTATGGAGGGTAACCTGGAGCCGATCCTTCTGAATCGAAGCCATTAATTCATCCGTCACGTCAATAATCGACGTACTAAAGCTAAGGTGCTTGAACATCCTGGCAAGGGCAAGCTGATACTCCCTAACGGCCATTTTGCGCTGCATGTTCAGGGTCTGCCAGGTCACATCGGCAGTTACTGATGGATTCCCGTCCCGGTCTCCACCGATCCAAGA
Source organism: Paenibacillus sp. (assembly GCA_036498705.1). Lineage (GTDB taxonomy): Bacteria > Bacillota > Bacilli > Paenibacillales > Paenibacillaceae > Fontibacillus. Next base: position 1,119 of record DASYFA010000067.1, on the reverse strand, counting down.
ACCAAAGCGCAAATATTTGGGCACATGCCAGTGATGCTCCGGATAGTATTTGCCTAAGCAGCGTTCCAGTTCCTGATATACATCGGGAAGTACATGGAACAGCGTCTCATGGAAATAATACATTCCATTTCTGACCTCATCGAGTACCGTTGGTTTGCGGTCTCTCAATTCATCAGTTTGCCAGAGCGTAATGACTTCATTCAGAAGCTTCTCTCTCAATTGTTCCCTTTCACGGAACGTAAGTGTAGGATTGTCGAGCAACATAACATCTTCAGCGATCCGCTTGTGAATATCTAGGATAGGACGACGTTTTGCCTCTGTAGGGTGCGCTGTCATGACGAGTTCCAGGGACATCCCTTCCAGAATCTCCTGCGCTTCGTAATAGGTAAATCCATTTTCCTTCAGATCTCGAACGGAAGCTTCGATAGACCCGGCCTGCACCGCATCACCAGCTGAACGCTCGTAATCCCGTTTGCGGCGAATTCTATGATTCTGCTCAGCGATATTGACGAGCTGAAAGTAAATAGCAAATGCACGGATTACTTGGTGGCGAATCTCGGGTTCAAGAGAGCTTATCAATTGTTTGAACTCCTCATGTAGATCCGGTATGAAAACCGCCCGCAAGGACTTACTCGTCTCTCTGATTTTCTCAACTATATCCAGAAGCTCATTGCCGCCTTGATGCACAAGGACTTCTCCCAGTATATTTCCGAGGAATCGGATGTCGCGCCTTAGAAGATTATTCGAATTACTCTTGCCGGCGGTTACCGCTATTTCAGTCATATTTCTCCCCCATTTCATCCCTATTCCGTCTTTCTAAAGCCTTCCTAATATCATACAATAAACTTCCCTGAAAATCTTCACTTTATTTGTAAAGAATTCAACATCCGACACTGTCAATTTAAGCAAAATCCCTACATTGCCTCGATAATACGGTAAAGCAGTAAAATCAGAGAGTATAGGAATACCCTATTAATGAGGCTAATGAGGTAAAATGTTGAACACTTTAAAAATCTGAAGAATATAGGGACAAATTCCACATCTATAACAAAAAACATCATCGCACTGATGATGTTACAGTTATGTATGGAGCGGGTGATGGGAATCGAACCCACGCTA
>DASYFA010000066.1:0-18443 GCA_036498705.1 Paenibacillus sp. | reverse complement strand
AATGAACTATAAGAATGCGCCAATCAGCAGTAAGCTACCGGTGTTTATGCATGGCGCTGACTATAATCCGGATCAGTGGCTGCATGATCCTTCCGTGTTGGATGAAGATATTCGGCTCATGAAGCTGGCTCACTGCAATGTAATGTCCGTCGGCATATTCTCATGGGTAGCCCTGGAACCGGAGGAAGGGGAATTTACTTTTGAATGGCTTGATCGTCTCTTGGATCGGCTAGTTGAGAACGGCATATATGCTTGGCTTGCTACACCCAGCGGTGCGCGTCCAGCCTGGATGTCGGAGAAGTATCCGGAAGTGCTGCGCGTGGAAGCGAACCGTCGGCGCAATTTGCACGGTCATCGACACAATCACTGCTACTCATCCCCGGTATACCGGGAGAAGGTGAGAATTATGAACAGTAATCTTGCCGAGCGGTACACCAATCATCCGGCTGTTATCGGTTGGCATGTATCGAACGAATACGGCGGCGAATGCCACTGCGATTATTGTCAGGAAGCATTTCGGACGTGGCTGAGGAACAAATACGGGACGCTAGATGCCCTCAATCAAGCCTGGTGGACTGCCTTCTGGAGCCATACGTACACTTCATGGTCACAGATTGAATCGCCAGCGCCTCATGGAGAGACGATGGTTCATGGTCATAATCTCGATTGGCGCCGATTCGTATCTTACCAGACGATTGACTTCTACAAGCACGAGATTGCCCCGCTGAAGCAGGCCGATCCTGACTTGCCGTGCACAGCCAATATGATGGATTTGTTCTATGGGATCGATTATCGCGAGTTTGCCAAAGAAGTGGATGTTATTTCCTGGGATGCGTATCCGACCTGGCATGAAGCAGATTCGGAAGCGAAAATCGCCGCTTGGTTCTCGTTTAATCATGACCTATTCCGTACGTTGAAGCAAAAACCGTTCATGTTGATGGAGAGTACGCCGAGTCAGACGAACTGGCAGCCGGTGAGTAAGCTGAAACGTCCTCGCATGCACCGCCTTTCTTCCTTACAGGCTGTTGCCCATGGATCAGATACAGTGCAATATTTCCAATGGCGTAAAAGCCGGGGCTCCAGCGAGAAGTTCCATGGAGCTGTAGTGGATCATGTCGGGCATGAAAATACGCGAGTATTTCAGGATGTTGCCGCACTAGGTAAGACGTTATCGCAAATGAGCGAGATCGTCGGGGCCATGGTTCCGGCCGAAGCCGCTATATTGTTCGATTGGGATAATCGTTGGGCTATCCATGATGCGCAAGGGCCGCGCAATAGCGGAATCCATTATGAAGAGACGGTGATGCAGCATTATCACTCCCTCTGGGAGCTAGGCGTTCCGACTGATATCATTGGATCGAATGATGATTTTGCTAGATATAAGCTGATCGTTGTTCCGATGGCTTACTTGCTGCGAGAAGAGACGGGCAAACGAATGGAACAGTTTGTAGAGCGCGGTGGAACGCTTGTGGTCACATATTGGACAGGAATCGTCGATGAGCATGATCTCTGTTATCTGAACGGGTTCCCGGGACCGTTGCGCAAGACGCTTGGCATTTGGGCGGAGGAAATTGACGGGCTGCACGAGCATGACCGTAATGCATTGATAATGGCATCCGGTAACGCCTTGGGGCTGGAGGGAAAATACGAAATTCACGAGTTGTGCGAAATCATTCATGCTGAAGGTGCTGAGGTACTAGCTACTTACGAGGATGATTTCTATGCCGGAGGTCCGGTATTGACCTCAAATCGCTTAGGCGCAGGCAAAGCTTATTATCTCGCCGCCAGAGTCAGCGAGCAGCAATTCTATGATTCGCTGTACAGTAATCTGGTGCGCGAGGCCGGCGTTAAGCGGGCGATCGACACCGTCTTGCCGGAAGGAGTAACGGCACAGCTTCGTACTGATGGCGAGCATGATTATGTATTTCTGCTTAATTTCTCCGGCAAGGAGGCAGAAGTGCGCATGGATGCCGCCGTATATATGGATGTGGAGAGTGGGAATCCGGCTCCGGGTTCATTCATTCTACCCAAACATGGATCAGCGATACTCAGGCGAGAGCACAATTAATTTAATAGAGTAGTGAGGTGGAATGTACGAATGAAGAAGTCAGGAATATTGCTTCTAGTATTTCTATTGGCGTTTTCATCATTCAGTTTCGCTAACGTGCCGTTGTCTGCGGCAGCTGACTTACCGCAAGAATCTTCGCAAGGCAAGCTGCAGAATCCCGGCTTTGAGAGTGGAGATTTAAGTGGTTGGACGGTGACACAAACAGTGACAGAGAATACGTATGAGATCAATTCCCTTTCACCGCATACAGGCTCGTATTCCTTCAATTACTGGAATGATAATGGGCCTATCGAGTTCAAACTGTCGCAGGTAATCAGCGGTTTGGAAGACGGTACTTATGAGCTTCGGGCTTGGGCATCTGGAGGCGGAGGTGAGACAAGACTGAAACTGTATGCAGAAACGGAAGACAGCGATCTGGTGGTACTTAGCACGGATATCGTCAACACCGGATGGGAGAAATGGACTCAGTACTCGGTACAGAACATCGAAGTTGTCAATGGTGCGATTACGATTGGCTTTGATGTGTCTGCACCAACAGGGACGTGGGGATATTTTGATGATGTTGAATTGATAAAGATGGAGGAGGATTCGTATAATCCGGCCGACTTTATCAAAGGTGTCGATATTTCCACGTTGCAAGCTTTGGAAGACAAGGGAGTCGCCTTCTACGATAACGGGGTGAAGAAGGATCTGCTTACGATCCTGAAGGATCACGGTGTGAACTATGTCCGCTTGCGGCTGTGGAATGATCCGGTAGAAGCGGACGGATACAACGATAAATCACATACCGTAGCGATGGCTCAACGGGTCAAAGCAGCTGGGATGAAGCTGTTGTTGGACTTCCATTATTCCGATTTCTGGGCCGATCCGGGACAGCAGGTCAAACCAAAGGCCTGGAAGGATCTTGATTTTAATGATTTGAAGCAGGCGGTTTATGCATATACGCATGAAGTGTTATCAGAGCTGACAGCACTTGATGCCTATCCAGATATGATCCAGATCGGCAATGAAATTAATAGCGGGATGCTCCATCCTGACGGGTCGACCAGCAACTTCGATCAATTAGCGGAGCTGCTGAAACAGGGCAGCCTGGCGGTTCGTGACACGGTACCACAGGATCATGAGGTGAAAATTATGCTTCATCTCGCCGAAGGAGGGAGTAACGGCAAGTTCCGCAGCTTTTTCGATCAGATTCAGAAGCGTGGTGTCGATTATGATGTCATCGGATTATCCTATTATCCGTATTGGCATGGGACTTTCCAGGATCTGAAGAGCAATATGAACGATTTGGTTGCCCGTTATGGCAAGGAAGTCGTCGTGGCAGAGACCGCTTATCCATATACTTACGAAGATGCCGATGGCCACGGCAATATCGCAGGCGAGAATGAAACGAAAATCGCCGGTTTCCCTGCATCTGTTGAAAACCAGAAGCTGGTGACAGAGACGGTCATGAATACAGTTGCCCATGTTGATGGTCATAGAGGTCTCGGCGTCTTCTATTGGGAACCTGCCTGGCTGCCTGGTGTAGGTTGGAAGTCGGGCGAAGGGAATGCATGGGAAAATCAAGCGATGTTCGATTTTAACGGTAACGCTCTTGAATCGCTCAATGCATTTCAATTTACTCCAGGCAGTATTTCGGACATATTGCCGCTGCTTGTGTATCCTTCGCAAGGAATCACTATCGCGAAAGGCGGAGTGCCTGCTCTGCCGGCTACGGCGAACGTCTTATTTAACGAGGGATCTATTCGCTCAGTACCGGTGGTATGGGACGAAATTGCCTCTGGACAATTGAGCAAGCCTGGCAAATTCACGTTGTATGGCACGGTGGAAGGGATATCCCAACGGGCTTCGGTTGAAATCACCGTTCTGGCCCAAGCGAACGAGATTAAAAATCCAGGATTCGAGACCGGTAACTTGTCGGACTGGACGCTTACAGGAACAAGCGATGTAGGAAAGGCCGAGCATAATACTGCTAACGCTCATTCCGGAAGCTACGCATTCAATTATTGGTATGGCGAACCGTATAAATATCAATTAACACAGGAGCTTTCCGGCCTGAAGAATGGAGTTTATACGTTGAAGGCGTGGGCCTCAGGGGGCGGAGGCGATACGGTGCTCAAGCTGTTTGCGAAGCAGGGTGAGGAAGAAGTCCTTAGTACTGATATGATAAATACTGGATGGAACTTATGGAAGCAATATTCAGTTGAGAACATCAAGATTACGAATGGACGGATAACAGTAGGCTTCGAAGTGGAGGCACCAGGAGGGGTATGGGGTTATTTTGATGATGTGGAGCTCATCCGAACTGCCGATATTCCTGAACCGGGTACTCCGGGTAATCCCGACACGCCAAGCACTCCGGGTACAACAACAGGGAACTCATCATCCACAGGATCTTCTGGTTCGGGTGGCAATAAAGATCAGAAGCCTGAAAGTGCCAGTAGCATCTCCATCACTTCGGATCAGTTGAAAAAGACAGAGGAAGGCTCGTACTCCGTTACGATCTCGACCGATGTACATGAAGTAACTTTGTCGTCTGATATCGTCAAGCTGCTGGGATCAGATTCGCTCGAATTGACGAATGGCGTTATTTCTTTGCTCATTCCCTCAGATGTGCTGCTCGCATTGTTTGATTTGGACGCTAATGCTTCGAACTCTACGATAACGGTGCAGATCAATCCAATGAACCGGACAGACGTTGAAGCGATTGTGCGGCAAGCGGACTACGGGGCCAATTCAAACATTAACGTTCTGACGGAAGGCTATGATGTGAATTTGACGTTGAAGACTTCTGATGGTGTGGTGAAGCGGCTGTCTCAATTCCTAACGCCACTTACGATTCGTCTGAAACTAGACTTGAAAGCAGATAGAAACATTGCTGGTATTTTTGATGTCGCAAATGGCAGATTTGCGTACGTTGGTGGTAAATGGTCTGATGACATGATTTCAGCAGACATTTATCATTCTGGTACGTATACAACTTTGCAGATAGCGAAGTCATTCGCAGATGTATCCGATGACCATTGGGCACAACAAATAATTGCCGAGCTCGCAGCCAAACAGATTGTTGAAGGCGACGGCAACGGCTCATTCCATCCGAATCGTTCGATCAGCCGGGCGGAGTTCACCGCCTTGCTTGTGCGTGCTTTGGATATTGCGATGCAAGATAGAACGCTTAACGATGGAGTGGGGGTAGGACTAGGAGATGGTTTGTTTAACGATGTTCCTGCTCAGGCCTGGTATGCTGATGCGGTATCAGTTGCATACCAATATGGCATTGTGAATGGCAAAGGAAACGGGCAATTTGATCCACAGGCTTCGCTCACCCGAGAAGAAATGGCAGTCATGCTGATGAAGGCTTACACTTTATTTGGTGAGTCAATGCCTCAGCAAGAAATGGATAATCCTTTTGCTGATGATGGAGATATTTCCGCTTGGGCGGCTGAATTCGTTGCCTCTGCCGTTAAGCTTGGATTACTCCAGGGCAGAGATAAGGGCAAATTCTCTCCTAGCGCCGATCTGACCCGCGCGGAAGCGGCACAAGTAATATATCGTCTGTTACAGCTCTAGCATCTACGTTGGTGGTAGTGCCGTACACAAATCTAAATTTCTAAAAGGAATCGTATCCAGTCATCATCTATGATGGCTAGATGCGGTTCCTTTTTTTGGTCATATTGTTCTAGCTCTTGCAAAAGCGTTTGCTTCTATTCAGTATACTTAGACATAGATTAGGAGAAAAAACTGCAAAAGTGCAGTTTTTTTACCTGCAAATCGTTCTTTAGAGAGAAATTCCTGCAAAAATGCAGGAATTTCTGTAGTTTCTATTCGAACTGGCTGATTTCTCGAGAAAAAACTGCATTTTTGCAGGAATTTTCTATAAACACACTAGGGTAGCTCCAAAAAACTGCATTTTTGCAGGCTTTTGCACATGGTCGATGTGTTCTTCGAGCTTACGGCTTCAAACATGTAGCTTATGTTAATTAGAAGATATCGCTTTAGAGGTAGAGATTTCTGTTATTCTACTGTCTAATATAAAGGGGGCATATCAATTACTGTAAGGGGATCTTTTTTGGAATTTTCAGATAAGTATAATAGGAACTAATAAGCTATAATTTAGGACGATTTTTCTTGAAGGGGGACTCCGTTTTGAGTGAGTTAATTAAAGTTCTGATCGTTGATGATGAAATGCTGGTTAGGCAGGGCATTAAGCATATATTGAACTGGGAGCAGAACGGGTTTCAAATTGTCGGCGAAGCGTCGAACGGGAAAGAGGCGTTGGCCCTGATTGAAGAACTGCAGCCGCAGATTGTGTTGACAGACATCGTCATGCCCGTCATAGACGGAGAAGAACTGACGCGAATGATCAAAATCAGATGGCCGAAGATCGAGGTGATCGTACTCAGTAGCTTCAGTGAATTTGAATATGTACGCTCATCCTTTCAAAGCGGGGTATCAGATTATATTTTGAAGCCGCATTTAAAGACAGGAATGCTGATTGAGGTTCTCCGCAAAGCGGCTTGTAAGATTCCCTCTCGTACCGGAAGCGGTCAAATAGAGCAGGTATCATCCATACATACGATATTGGATAAAATCATTTCCGGCTATGAAGTTGAAATAGACCCTCAAGTCGTAACAGTTTGGTTGCCGCATCCCTTTCTCTATTTACTCGGTACAGAGGTTGGTCACCCTACAGGACAAGTCGAGGAGAATGGCCTTACAGAATGCTTGTTGACTGAATCTTTGAAAGCGTTTTTTCCCGAGATGGTCGTTGCTGAACTGAAAGGGCAGCAGGTTCCGGGCTATCCTGATATGACGGTGTATCTGCTTAATGTAAGAGAGGAGGAGAGCTGGGTTGTACCGGAGAAGCTGAAAATGCTATATCCCAGCTCCTACTCGGAGAACGGGGAGATCAAGTGGATATTAAGTAAAACCTTCACGCAGCTGGAACAACTGAAAACCGTATATCAGGACAGCTTGCTCAAGTTGCTGGAATACCTTTTTTTTCTACCACACAACGCAGCGCTGACACCAAACGAGCTTCCGAAGGTTTATGAGAAGGGAATAAGCTTTCAGCTAAATTCTTTTATGGAGCTGGTTCGGAGACTTCAACTACAGGAGGCATTTCAGGAACTGCAGGAATATGTCCGCGAACAGGAGCTTAACTATACAGCCGATGTATTTGAATTCAAGTCTTCGATTAGCAACATCATTTTTAATGTGATCTATCTTCTTGGAAGCATGAATTATGAAGTGAAACCGCTCGATGAAGCCAAGTACTCTTATTTCAAGCTTATCGATAAAGCCAGGCACTTGGATGAGATCGCGAAGCTGTTGAACGAGTTCGAATTGCAGGTCCAGGAGTGTATTTATGCAATGGGCTATGAATCTGATGGTAATCCAAGTATGAAGCTGCTGCTTGATTATATAGAAGAGCATTATGCGGAGCCGATTACGCTGACGGAGATGGCTAAGCATTTTCACTTTAATCCGTCCTATTTATCCAGCTACTTTGCGGCGCATCATCACGAAGGCTTCAAGGATCATCTCAATCGAGTGCGGATGAATAAAGCAGCGGATTTGCTGCGATACGGAGACACGCCGATTTCAGAAATCGGCTGCATGGTTGGGTATGGGGATCACAGCTACTTCTGCAAAGTGTTCAAGAGAAGTACAGGTATATCACCGAGCCATTACCGGAGACATTATCATCAATCACAAGGGACAAGAGAGCAATGAGAGTGATATTGGAGCGTCTAAAATTTCATGGACTGTTTATTAAGCTGTTCGTTGTTATGGTTATCTGCATCATTTTGATTACAGTATCCGTCGTATGGGTCAATTTACGAATGTCTGAGCAGCTGTTCCTGAAGACATTCAGCATTACGAATTATAAAGTCATTGAGCAAATTCGCAGCAATTTCGAGTCTTTTCACTACTCTATCGTGTTGGCAGTAAGTAATGCACAACAGAGCGGGACACTTAAAACTTTTTTGACGGAAAAAGATACAAACCAATCGATCAAGAATTTCTCAGCTTACTATAACATGACACAGCAAATGAAAAGGATTCAATCGAACGTCGATGCTTATTCCGTTGGCGTCGCCATCGTCGGCATCAATGGGCGGAATTATTCGGGGAACTACAATTTCGCCAAACCGACGGCACAGGAACTGAAGCAAAGTCCCCTGACCCGGAGAGCGGAGGCGGAACCGAAGAAGCTGATGTATCAGCTCTATATGGATTCCAGCGGAACGGTCAGCGGCAAGCCAATTATCGTTGCTACTAAGGTTCTTAGGGAGCAAACGACGGGGCAGCAATACGGAATGCTCTATATTACGATTGATGAAAATGATTTTAAGCCCTTCTACAACAGGTTCACGAGCGAGGGTAATGACGTCATTATCATAGATAAAGATGGACTTGTGATATCCAGCAACCGTTCGGAAACGATTGGGCAGAAAAATGCCGAACTATTGTCTTATGCCCAGGAGATTCAGCAAGGCAACCTTGATTTGAAAAAGGTGAATGTGATGGGCAAGGACAAGCTCGTATTGGCTGAGTACCTGCCTTCTTACGATTTCTATCTTGTGAATATGATCGATCAGAAGTATGTGTTAGGGCAGATGGTAAATACCAGATCGATTATTCTTATATGTTTATTGATCGTGCTTGCCGCACTTATCGTCGTCTTTCTGATTTCCCGCAAAATGACCCGTTCACTGACGCTGCTGGCAAGGCAGATGTCTAAAGTGCATCTCAGGAATTTCCATAACTATGTGAATGTATCGGGAAGCTATGAAATACGCCAGCTTAGCCATGCTTACAATTACATGTTGAATGAGATGAATGACTACGTGAAGCAGCTGGTCGAGACGGAGAAAGAGCAAAGGATAGCCGAGCTTGCCGCTCTACAGCAGCAGATCAATCCGCACTTTCTCTATAATACGCTCGCTTCCGTCAAATTTTTGGTCCAGCAAGGTAACAAGGAGAAGGCTGAGGAGACGATTCACGCCCTGATCTCCCTTCTGCAGAATACGATAAGCAATGTCAGCGAGACGATTACAGTTGAACAGGAGCTTGTGAACCTAAAACATTACGTATTTATTAATCATGTCCGCTATGGGGAACGAATCCGGGTCACTTACTTCGTTGCTCCAGATTGCCTGGCCTATCATGTGCCGAAGCTGATTATCCAGCCTTTTATCGAAAATGCCTTCTTCCATGCATTTAATGTAAAAGGGGAAGGGGTCATTCGCGTCCTTATCTCTAAGGAATCACAGAAGTTGATCTGTGAAGTACTTGATAACGGAGACGGCATGGACGTACAGCAGCTTGCTGATGCAAAGTCGAAGCAGAGCAAAGGTTCCAGACAGTTGTTCTCGGGAGTTGGCATAGCAAATGTCCATGATCGGATCAGGCTGTTGTACGGAGGAGAGTATGGAGTAACGATTCAGAGTGAGATTGGCGAGGGAACTAAGGTGCGTATTACGCTGCCACTCGTTGAAATCCAATAAACTTACCAGAATCCAAACAAATTACTACCGAACAAACGTCCAAATGAAGAAAGCGCATTCAATAGGCAATAAAACAACAAATCTGTACAAAGAAATGGCTAACGATAGTCTGCAGCCCGATGCTACGATAAATACAGATCTTACAGAAAGCGCTTGCAAATAAAGAGCGCAGCCGTAAGATCAACATAAATAAACAATGAGAAGGGGCTGAAACAATGAAGAATGCATTGGTTTTATTGATGACCTGTATGCTGCTTCTAACAGCTTGTTCCTCTGGAAGCAAAGACAAAGGTACAACGGCTTCCGGCGGGGGAGGAGAAGCGAAGGAAATCACGATTTGGGCTTGGGATCCCGCATTTAATATCGCGGCCTTGAATATTGCGAAGGAAGCTTATAATGCGAAGCATCCAGATGTGAAAGTGAATATCGTTGAATATGCGCAAGCGGACATCATTCAGAAGATGAATACAGGACTGAACTCTGGGACGACCAAGGGTCTGCCGAATATCGTTCTGATTGAAGATTACCGGGCGCAAGGCTTCCTGCAATCTTACCCAGATTCATTTGTGGATTTAAGTGGCAAGATCAAGGCGGAGGATTTCGCTGATTATAAAATTGGGCCAACGAGTTTAAACGGCAAGCAGTATGGTGTTCCATTCGATTCGGGCGTTGCCGGTCTATATATTCGTAAGGACTATGTGGAGCAAGCAGGATACAAAGTGGAAGATCTGATGGATTTGGACTGGGGCCAATACATTGAAATCGGCAAGAAAATTAAAGCGGCCACGGGTAAGGATATGATCTCACTTGACCCGAATGATCTTGGCATTCTGCGCATGATGATTCAGTCCGCGGGTTCATGGTATCTGAAGGAAGACGGGAAAACGCCGGATCTTGGCGGCAATGCTGCGCTGAAGAAAGCGATGGAGCTGTACAAGGAAATGATGGAAGCCAACATTGTCAAAGTGAATGCGGATTGGAGCCAGTTTATCGCATCGATTAACAATGGTGATGTAGCGACCGTGCCTACCGGGAACTGGATTACACCTTCGGTCAAAGCGGAAGCGTCCCAATCCGGCAAATGGGCGATTCTGCCGATGCCTAAGCTACCGGATACGCTAAACTCCGTACACGCGACGAATCTCGGCGGAAGCTCCTGGTATGTAATGAATGTTCCGGGCTCGGAGACAGCGTCAAACTTCATGGCGGAAACCTTCGGTTCAAATGTGGATATGTATCAAACCTTATTAACCAAAGTTGGAGCGATCGGAACACTGAAGGCGGCAGCTCAAGGCGAGGCTTATTCGAAGCCGGATGAATTCTTCGGCGGACAGCAGACCGTTAATGATTTTGCGAAATGGACGGCAGAAATTCCAAAAGTGAACTACGGTACTTCGACGTATGCGATTGAAGACATTCTAGTGGTTGAGGTTCAGAATTATTTGAACGGCAAAAATATCGATCAAGTACTTAGTGACGCACAGTCCCAGGCAGAAGCACAGATTAAGTAATAATTATAACCCCCAGGGTGCGTTAAGCTGGCTGATATTGCAGCACCTGGGGGTTTTACTTTGCAGCAGAAAGGGGCAGAGAGTAGCTATGAGAGCGGACAAACCAAGCGTCAGTATCCATACCAAGAACGAATTGACAGGATGGAGCTTCATCCTGATTGCCGTGTTAATGATCATAACTTTTTACTTCTATCCGATGATCCAGGCGCTGATTTTATCCTTCAAGAGCGGCACTGGCTCTCAGCTAAGCTTCACGGGATGGTCCAATTACGAGAGACTACTTACGGATAAAATGTTCTTGACGGCGCTCAAGAATACGTTGATCTACTTGATTGTTCAGGTTCCGATTATGATTATTCTGGCTTTATTTATTTCCGTGCTGCTTAACGACAGCCAGCTTAAATTCAGGGGCTTCTTCCGGACAGCGATCTTCCTGCCATGCGTTACATCGCTAGTAGCCTATTCCGTTGTGTTCAAGTATTTGTTCGGGAACGATGGGCTTGTGAATCTTATGCTGATGAAGCTATCGATCATAAACGATCCGATTGGCTGGATTACCGATCCGTTCTGGGCCAAGATCACCATTATAATAGCAATTACATGGCGATGGACGGGATACAATATGATCTTCTACTTGTCGGCACTGCAAAATGTTGACAGCTCGATTTATGAAGCAGCCCGGATCGATGGTGCTTCGTCTACCAACCAATTTTTCAAAATAACGATTCCGATGCTGAAGCCAATCATTTTGTTTACCTCGATTACATCGACGATCGGCACGCTTCAGCTATTTGATGAGGTCGTCAATATTACGAAAGGCGGACCCGGGAATGCGACTCTTTCGATTTCGCAGTACATCTATAATCTATCGTTCAAATATACAGCTGATTTCGGATATGCGGCGACGGTGTCCTATTCTATCGTAATTATTATTATTGTGCTCTCGATTCTTCAATTCAAAGTGGCAGGTGATCAGAAATGAAGAAATTAAAGCGCATATTTACGTACACTTTTCTGAGTATCGCAGCATTTGTATCTATCTTCCCCTTTTTGTGGATGGTCGTAAGCGCAACGAATAAATCGGTGGAAATTACGAAAGGCAGGCTGCTTCCTGGTGGCTATCTGCTTGAAAATTTCAAGAAGCTGCTGGATACGACAGAGCTAGGCACAGCATTGTGGAATTCAGCGAAAATATCTGTGCTCATCACGATTCTTGCGATTCTGATTGCCTCCCTGGCCGGATACGGATTCGAGATCTTCCGTAGCAAAGCAAAGGACATTGTGTTCAGCATTCTATTATTATCGATGATGATTCCATTCGCGGCGCTGATGGTCCCGCTATACCGGATGTTTGCCGATATATCCAATGCGGCGCCGGCTATCGGGATCGATACAGTGGCTGCAGTGATACTGCCTACGGTGACGACTGCATTTCTTATTTTCTTCTTCAGACAGAGTTCGAAGATGTTCTCGAAGGATATGATTGAGGCAGGCCGGATCGATGGGCTGAGCGAGCTTGGCATATTCTTTAAAATTTTCATGCCGACGATGAAGACGACTTATGCAGCTGCAGGCATCATCACTTTCATGTCGAGTTGGAACAGCTATCTCTGGCCACTCATTGTTCTGCAGTCGCCTCAGCAAAGGACGATACCACTTCTTATATCGAATCTCGGTTCGGGATACGCACCGGATTACGGCCTGATCATGCTGGCGATTGTTATTGCGACCTTGCCGACTGCGCTCGTATTTTTCTTGCTGCAGAAGCATTTTGTAGCGGGAATGATGGGCTCGGTTAAATAAGTTGAACTAAAGAAAAGATCTAGGAATAGGCAAGAGGGTGAAATGATTCTGGAGAAGCGTAGCGTTCGCCTTTGTGAGCGGATTTCTACCATACTTGAATTTATTAAATCAAAGAAATCCGCGAACAACAGCGATCGTAAGAACATTTCACCCGGCTGCCTTCATCCGTACTGTCATTAGTTCAACTTATATCGAAAACAGAAGGGAAGATAGAAAATGAAGATCAACACACCCAGCTTGGATTGGCTAAGCGATGTTAGCGTATTTGCAATTAACCGGCTGCCAGCCCATTCGGATCATCGTTATTATCGGACCAAGGAAGAAGCCCTTCTAGGAGCTTCCATGGAGATGAAATACGAATTGAACGGAAAATGGAGATTCGCTTATTCTGTTCATCCGGATTCTCGTCCGGCAGATTTCTATCAGCTTGATCATAATTGCTGCGGTTGGCCATTTATCGAGGTTCCTGGGCATATTCAGCTTCAGGGTTACGACTATCCGCAGTATGTGAATACTCAATATCCATGGGATGGTATTGAGGAGATTCGTCCGCCAGAGCTGCCGAAAAAGCGCAATCCGGTAGGCAGTTATGTGAAGGAGTTTGAACTCCCACCATCTTTTGCCGGGCAGCCTGTCTTTATTTCTTTTCAGGGAGTGGAATCGGCATTTTACGTCTGGCTGAACGGTCAGTTCATCGGATATAGCGAAGATAGCTTTACACCTGCCGAGTTTGACCTATCTGCAGCGCTTCGGGATGGAGTTAATAAGCTCGCCGTTGAGGTCTATCAGCGCAGCACAGGGAGTTGGCTGGAGGATCAGGATTTCTGGAGATTTTCCGGTATTTTTCGCGAGGTGTATCTCTACACCGTTCCGCAGATTCATATTCGCGATTTATCGGTTCGGACGGATTTGGATGCAAATTATGAGTCGGGGCAGCTTCACGTCAAGCTACAAATGCAAGGCGATACTTATGGACATATCGAAGTTGAATTGATTGATTCAGACAAGAATGGTGCAGGATCAGGATCGGTTAGCTTGCCAGAGAACGGTGAGGACTCAACCGTGATCGAAGTACCGAAGGCCAGACTTTGGAGTGCCGAGGCCCCTGAATTGTATTTAATGCTGGTGTCCGTCTATGATCAGCAGGGTCGGTTAATCGAGGTTGTGCCGCAGCAGATTGGCTTCCGCAAATTTGAAATGATTGACAAGGTTATGCATCTGAACGGGAAGCGGATCGTATTCAAAGGGGTGAACCGGCATGAATTCAATTGTAGGCGTGGGCGGGCGATTACGAAAGAGGATATGCTATTTGATATCAGGACGTTTAAACAGAACAATATAAATGCGGTTCGTACATCCCATTATCCGAATCAGAGTTTGTGGTACGAATTATGTGATCAATATGGAATCTATGTTATTGATGAGATGAATTTGGAAACCCATGGGTCCTGGCAGAAAATGGGGGGCATTGAACCATCATGGGTTATACCCGGAGATCGAGCAGAATGGAAAGACATCGTTATGGATAGAGCTGTATCTATGTACGAAAGGGACAAAAACCATCCTTCCATACTTATTTGGTCCTGTGGGAACGAGTCGTATGGGGGAGAAGTCATCTATCAGGTATCACAGTATTTCCGTTCATCCGATCCAGGAAGATTAGTGCATTATGAAGGGATATTCCATGATCGTCGTTATGATGAGACCAGTGATATGGAGAGCCGTATGTATGCCAAGGTAGTCGATATAGAAGCCTATCTGGACGATAATCCTAAGAAGCCTTATATATCTTGCGAATATATGCATGCGATGGGAAATTCACTTGGCGGCATGTACAAGTATACCGAACTTGAGCAGAAATATCCGATGTACCAGGGAGGATTCATCTGGGATTTCATAGATCAGGCCATTGTGAGAACTGACCGATATGGCAAGGAGCATCTCGCCTATGGAGGAGATTTTGGCGATCGGGCAACCGATTATTATTTCTGCGGCGATGGAATTGTATATGCGGACCGAAAATTGTCTCCCAAGATGCAGGAGGTCAAATATTTATATCAGAATGTGAAGCTAAGGGCAGACCGTCGTGGTGTGACCATTATTAATGAGAATCTGTTTATGAATACGAAGGGGTACGAACTGGAATGTATTTTGTATAAGGAAGGTAACGTGATCGAGCGTTATGTTCTTGATCCTGATGTTGCTCCGCAGAGTCAACAATGGTTGCCGCTCGAATACGGTGTGGGCAAGTTGTCTCCGGGCGAATACTGGCTCGATGCTTCTCTTAAGCTTAAAGAGAGCACAAGCTGGGCAAATGCGGGACATGAAATATCCTTTGGTCAATATGTGTTACAAATAGAAGAGGATACCATGAATAGTGCGGCTTCAGGGAAAGCCAATGAGCTTGTTCCGGCGTTGAGTGTCGTTCATGGAGATGTGAATATTGGGGTCCACGGTAGGCAGTTCTCTATTCTGTTCTCCAAGCAGGTTGGTAGCCTTGTCTCGCTGAACTATGCGGGACGCGAAATGATGGCGGCACCTTTTAAACCTCTGTTCTGGCGGGCCTCTACAGACAATGACCGCGGAACGGCTATGGATTACCATGCTGCCGGCTGGTATGCAGCCAGTCTTGCACCGAAATGCGTCAATGTTCAGATCAAGAAAGAAGAAGAAGGAGTTAGTATCATTTTTGATTATGTACTAAGTATCAGTCCTGAAGCGAAGACAACTGTGGGCTATACGGTCTATTCCGATGGAAGTATTCGCGTGCGGTCAACCTATCACGGGACTCCGGGACTGCCCGATCTTCCGATCTTTGCACTTAGCTTCAAGATGCCAGCAGCCTATCATAAATTACAATGGTATGCCATGGGACCGGAGGAGAATTATCAGGATCGCTGCCACGGGGCAAGACTCTGCTACTTCGAGAATACCGCTGAGGACAACATATCTGAATATTTGGTGCCGCAGGAGTCCGGAAATCGAACGGGCGTACGCCGCTTAAGGATACTTGATGCCGGACAGTCAGGGATTGCGATATCAGCGGATCCGCATCAGCCAGTAGAATGCAGCATATTGCCTTATACTGCTTTTGAGCTTGAGCATGCCATGCACCGTTATGAGCTGCCTCCAGTTCACTATACGGTAATTACAGTAGCCGGCCAACAAATGGGTGTAGGCGGGGATGACAGTTGGGGGGCTCCGGTTCATGAGGAATACCGAATTCCATCTGGCCGAGATATGCAGTTTGAATTCTGGATCACGGCAGAGTGAGGATCTCCTGTTAGTAAAGCAATAATAGGGTTACGTAGAAAAATACGTTTAAAAGCCGGCTTATTATCAAGCCGGCTTTAGATGTTCCAACAGTAAACTTACTTCTGCATCTGACATTGTCCCATCCCCTTGATGTTCATCTAGTAGTCGCCCCGCTCCAATACATCTCAAATGAATGGTTCAGCTTGCGCTCATAAACTTCCCTGGAGGTGTAATAGAAATATTGCATACTTAATCCATCCATCAAGTTGAGAAAAGCATCAACTAGCAGCTGCACAGGTTGTTCGCGAATCACGCCTTCTTCGATTCCTTGCACGATTAACTGCTCAATGATCTTCGTCAGCAGCTCGTCCGATTGTAGAAAGGCTTCCTCGATCGTCTCTTTCAAAAATACAGGCGGGAAGATGATATACCGCAGTAGGATATGAAGGAAGAACTCCGGGGTAATAGGAATCTACTATTTTATGTTATAATATAGAACAAATGTTCCATAATAGTGCGTATGTGATTAAAAGCGTCCATTTTTAAATAACTTCTAATAGAAGTCGGTGGGTGAAGAATGAAGGATCAAGTAAAGATCGCTGTAAGGCCTTTAGTCGAGTATGTGTTCCGCAGCGGGAGTCTGGATAGCGGGTTCAGGACAGGAACAGCGTTGACCGAAGGAACGAAGGCGCATCAGCAGGTACAGCGAAGCTACGGCGAGGCAGATCAGAAGGAAGTATATCTAGCAGCGGAGATTCCCTACGAAGATCTGCTGTTTGTCATAGAGGGAAGATGCGATGGATTGCTGGTTCTGGAGAACGGCTCAGTGATGATCGATGAGATCAAATCGAGCTCTGGCGAGATCCCAGCGACGATGGACGAGACCTATCCGGTGCATTGGGCACAGGCAAATTGCTACGCTTATATGTATGCGAGAGAGCATAGGGCCCAGCGAATGAAGATTCAGCTAACTTATGTGCAGATAATTACGGGAGAGCAACGGCGGTTCCAGCAGGAGGCGGATTTTGCCGAGCTGGAGGCTTTTGTAAATGAGATCGTTGAGCAGTATGCGCCTTATGCACAAATGCTTCGAGATCATCAGATTGCAAGGGATAAGAGCATTAGTGAGTTGGAATTTCCGTTTACGTCATACCGAGTTGGACAGCGCAAATTGGTGGGGGCTGTCTATAAAGTTATTGGTGAGGGAGTGCATTTATTCGCCAAGGCCCCAACGGGGATCGGCAAGACGATCTCGACGATTTTTCCAGCGGTGAAGGCGATGGGAGAGGGACAACTGGAGCGTGTTTTCTATTTAACGGCCAAGACGATTACCCGCACAGCTGCGGAGGACACGTTCTCTATGCTGCGGGCCAAAGGATTGCATCTGCATGCAGTTACGATCACTGCTAAGGAGAAAATCTGCCCTCAGGACAAAGTGAGCTGTCGCAAGGAGGATTGCCCTTTTGCGGACGGGTACTATGACCGGATTAACGGAGCTGTTCTGGATATATTGGCGAACGAGACTCTGATTGGGCGGAAGAGGATTGAAGAATATGCGCGCAAGCATCAGGTCTGTCCCTTTGAATTCTCGCTTGATCTTGCCTATGCGGCGGATGTGGTGATTTGCGATTATAACTATATTTTCGATCCGAGAGTATCTCTGAAAAGAATGTTCGCGGAGTCCAAGAGCCGGACTACGCTGTTGATCGATGAGGCTCATAATTTGGTGGACCGGGCCCGCGAGATGTATTCGGCGTCCCTGAATAAAGGGGATTTCCTTAGTCTGCAGCGGGAATATAAAGGCTTTAATGTTGAGGTGCATCAGGCAGCTAAGGCCGTGAATAGTTTCTTCATTCAATTGCGCAAAGATGTAGCGGATTCGGGCAGGAAGGAGCAAATATCTCAGCAAGTTCCGGCACAGTTGATTGAACAGGTCGAGCATTTCATCTTTGCAGTGGAACAGGAACTGAGTTCTCGTCAGGATGGGGAACAAGGGCAATTGCTGCTGCAGACCTATTTCGCCGCGCAGAGCTTCGTCAGGATCAGCAAGCTGTATGATGAGAGATACGTGACCTATGCGGAGATCTCCTCAAGGGAGGTGTCTATGAAGTTGTTCTGTCTCGATCCGTCCCACCTGCTGCGGGAGATGGGCAAGGGATACTGTTCGCATGTTTATTTCTCGGCGACACTAACACCGATGTCTTATTATCGGGACATGCTGGGGGCGAGGGAGCAGGACTATACATTGTCGTTACCTTCTCTCTTCCATCGCGAGCAGCTTGAAGTACAGAT
>DASYFA010000065.1:0-3481 GCA_036498705.1 Paenibacillus sp. | reverse complement strand
CTGCGTTAAATAATGTCGAGGATACCTGGCAGATCCCACCACCTACATCTTCAGACATTTCTCCTCTAACGATAACACCCGCGCGTTTGTACCCCTTGCCAGTCGTACGAATTCCAACGACCTGATTGAAGGAGAAGGTCTCTCCAGGAAAGACTACCGTACCGTCAATTGCTCTGGCCGCTAAGGCGATATTATGAGAACGATCTGCATTACTGGAGTTATAGTAAGTCACATAATTGCTAATTTGCTTGGAACGCAGCGAAGCAAGCAACTCTGTATCTACTCGCGGATAGACAGGATAGGTTGGAACCTCGATGGAAGTAGGCCCGCTGCTAAATATATATCCATAGTAAGCCTTCAAGAATTCCTGTCTGTTAAGCTTATAGCCATTCTGCCCCGGATCAATTTTCCCTGAACTATTAATACGTGCGTTAATCGCTTTCCTATATGTAATCCGGTCCAACTCGTCAACCCATCGCTCATATCTACTCATATCAAGTAAAGGAAACACCGGTAGACGATGAGCCTCCCTAGTCAGATTTGAGATCGGCTTCCCTTCGTGAGTAACTGTTAACTCGTCAGGCACCGGAACGCTATCCGGGCTCTGCATCAGCAGGAGAAGCAGATATGATATCGATGTCCATTTCAATCTAATCACTCTTCCTTAGTTATTCTTAAGACATAAGTCCACACTCTTCCTGCTAGTATGATTGGATTTGCGGCTATTCATTCAAAAAATCCCCTCTAAGTAAACAAGTGCTTATCTAACAACACTTGTTCACTTAGAGGGGATTCATCTACACTACAGTACCTTCTCCAGGAAGCTGATCGTGCGTTCGTTCTTCGGATTTCCGAACACTTCCTCTGGCGATCCTTCTTCAACAATATAGCCGCCGTCCATGAACACAACCCGATCGGCCACTTCGCGGGCAAAGCCCATCTCATGCGTCACAATAACCATCGTCATACCTTCGCGCGCCAAATCCTTCATTACCCCAAGCACTTCACCAACCATCTCGGGATCAAGCGCCGAGGTAGGCTCATCGAACAGCATGATATCCGGGTTCATCGCCAGTGCACGGGCGATTGCTACGCGCTGCTTCTGGCCACCCGACAACTGGCTCGGGAAGACATCGGCTTTATCCGCCAGTCCGACTCTCTCCAACAAGCGCAGCGCAGTATCACGAGCTTTCCCAGCATCCATTTTGCCTAATTCCATAGGAGCAAACATAATGTTCTTCAGTACACTGAAATGTGGAAACAGGTTAAAGTGTTGAAACACCATACCGATATTTTCGCGGACTTTATTGATATCCGTCTTCGGATCATCGATGTCCTGATCATCAACAATAACCCGACCTGCCGTAATTTCCTCCAATCGATTTAAGCAGCGAAGAAAGGTACTCTTCCCCGATCCAGAAGGTCCGATCAAGCAGACAACCTCACCTTCTTGAACCCTCATATCGATTCCTTTCAGCACCTGATTGGCACCATAGCTCTTCTTCAATCCTTCAACACGAATCTTACCCACGGCGCGCCCTCCTTTCCAAATAACCTGACAATTTCGTTAAAAAGGTAATAACGACCAAATACATAATAGCTACGACAAGCCAAATATCAAAGGAAGCAAATGTTCTTGCGATAATGATCTTGCCGGATTGCGTTAGCTCTACGAGACCAATCGCCGACAGTATCGACGTATCCTTCAGCGTAATAACCATCTGATTGATTAATGACGGGATCATGATGCGAATCGCCTGTGGAATAATAATCTTCATCATCGACCTGCGATATGGCAGACCAAGTGACCGGGCCGCCTCCATTTGTCCGCGGTCGATCGACTGAATGCCGCCACGAATAATTTCCGTCACATAAGCTCCCGTATTCAAACTAAGCGTCAGAATTGCCGCCAAGAATAGCGGCATCGTGAATCCGAACGCCTGCGGAATCCCGAAGTAAATAAAGAAAGCGAGGACGATCAGCGGAATACCGCGGAAGACGTCAACGAATACGGTAGCGACACCACGTAAAAATCGATTCTGGCCCACTTTCATAAATCCGAAGATCAGACCGAAGATCAGTGCAATGAACAAGGATACAATCGTATACAGTAGCGTCTTCCCAAGACCTTTGAACAGCGCAGGCAGTGATTCAAGAATCAACTCCCCACGGCTTTGCTGCACCGGTTGGGATGTACTGTCCCCTAGGTATTTCTTCAGAATCTGGTCGTATTCGCCGTTTGCCTGGAGATTAGCCAAGCCAGCATTGAATTTAGCCATAAGCTCCTGATTCATTCCCTTATTCACTGCGAAACCATAGGAGCCGCCTACTTCTTTCTCCGTTACGATTTTCAACCCATTATTCTGATTGACTCCATATGCCAACACTGGATAATCGTCGAAGCAGGCAACTGAATTTCCAGTCTTTACATCCTCATACATTTGAGCAGAGTCGTCAAAGGGAACGATCGTGAAATTATATTTAGAGGCAATCGATTCAGCAAATCGGTAGCCTTCGGTACCTGTCTTGACAGCAACCTTCTTCCCCTTTAAATCTTCGTAGCTTGTGACATTGTCATTTTTCTTGCTAACTGCCATAACCACGCCGGATTGAAAATAAGGCTCTGACAGTTCAAATTTCTGCTTCCGCTCATCAGTAATACTCATCCCGGCGATTACACCGTCTACCTGCTTTGCTTCTAGTGCTTGAACGGCCGCATTGAAGCCAAGTGGCTTCACCTCATATTTGAAATTCTGATCCCGGGCAATGGCCTCCATCAGATCCATGTCGATGCCGACAAACTTACCATTTACATCTTGAAATTCAAATGGTGCAAATGTAATATCTGTACCAATCACATAAGTTTTGCCGGAAGTCGGCTCGGCCGCAGCACCACCTGCCCAGCCAGTCAAACCGGTAAGCATGAAGAGCAGCAGTGATATTGTAAACAATGCGAGCTTCTTAGATTTCATATGTTCTCCCCTTTTCAGTCAACGCCCGAGTAGTTCTCTCTCTTCATTGTTTCCTCATGGCAGGTTTCCTATCATCAAGTTATTCTATCAAAAAATATATCGATTCTGAAAATACAATTTCAACCAAGGCCGTATAAGTCTCTATGCTTCAAACCGCGGAAAGCCGCATCACTAGCCCATTCCCCCTATTTTTCATTCATGAAAACAACCACTGATCAAAGTTTTTTATAACACTAATAAGTGCCCCTTCCCATTCACCATTTCACATATTTGTATGAGAGATCCCAGCAATTTTCACGAAAAAAAGCAATCTCAGGAGCAATTTATAACGCTCAAACTTAGCTTTTTCTTATCATCTTTTGCACATTCCTCTCAGGAATCTATATTAATTGAGGAAAAGCCTTTAATTTTTGCACTGCTCGATATGCTATAATTTGGACAAAAAGATATCCTGGAGGATGCGATGACAACTTTGGAGCAAGGTGCTTTTCACACGAAGCAAAATAGAA
>DASYFA010000064.1:0-4554 GCA_036498705.1 Paenibacillus sp. | reverse complement strand
GAGCTCGGCATGGCAAATTGGCTTATGCAGACGCTGCTCCATAATGTCGGTCAGCTTCCCCGCTAATGTATACAACTTCGGGTATTCCTGCTGTAATAGCGTGTCCAACCGCTCGATTTCTCCAATATGCTCGCCTCGGCGCACTCGCTCAATTGCAAATCTCAAATGGGTTAGAAGTCTGGAGTAATCCAGTGAATGGCGTGAAATTGAAATTTGCAGTTCCTGCTCAATGGCTGCTACCAAATCAGCAATCAATTGCGCATGACCCCGGACCTCGCTAATATGCCGATTAGTAATCGCGCTATTAATATGAAGCGCAACAAAACCAATCTCGTCATCACCGAGGTCCACCCCCAACTTCTTATGAATCAGATCGATCGCATATTCAGCCAATTCAAATTCAAGGGGATATATCTCTTTTGTCTCATATAGAAAAGGATTATGGAAGGCAAGATCCTGTTCAGCACGCTTAATAGCGAATGCTAGGTGATCGGTTAGCGCAATATGTATATGTTCATTGAGCTCCGATTGCGTTTTCCGGGAAATATACGAGATGATTTCGCCAATGACCTCGATCAGTTGTTCATCCACCTGTGGCACGAGCTGCTTGTACTGCTCCTGCTCCAACTGATTCGTAAGAATGAACATTTTCTCGATCGCTTCAAGAGGAATGGTATCCCCGGTCTTGCGACTGAAACCGATGCCTTTGCCAATCACGACAACTTCACCATGCTCAGGATGTTCGGCAATAATGACGTTGTTATTCAATACTTTGGCCACTCGTAGGCTCTTCACATTTGCACCTCATTTAATAAATATTCAGTTGTCCGGAACGCTTACACACATTATAACTGACCGAATAAAGCGTTGCCAGTAATTCTGGACAAAAGGCTATGATATCCAGAAATTTCTTGTGTTATGCCTAAAATAGCAGCTTGTAAATTGGCAATGAAAACAAAAGACGTCTCACTTAAACGTGAGACGTCCGTATAGATTATGCAAATATAAAGGAATTATTCCTGTGGCGGATGGATCGGATTCACAACGGAAGCTGGAGAATTCGCTACAGTTGGAGCTGAATTTACTATCTTTTTCTGCGTAAGCCCCTTAATCAGTTGCTCCACTTCAATACCAGAAATATTCTTGATCATCTCGGGAGCTGTCGCCATTAGCTCAGTCACATAATTACTGACACGAGCCGCACCTTCTCCTTTTCCAGTATCCACTACTGTAAGCTTATCGATCGATGCGATCGGAGCGGCGATCTTCTCTGCTAATTCAGGCAGCATCTTGGCAATGATATCGAGTACAGCCGCATCGCCGAATTTCTGGAATGCATCGGCCAGCTTCTCTTTGGCTTCGGCCTCAGCCAGACCACGAAGACGGATAATCTCAGCATCAGCCGTACCTTTGGCACGCTCCGCATCGGCGATTGCCAGACCTTCCAGGCGCTTCTGCTCGGCCTGAGCACGCGCCTGAGCTTCGATGGAATACTGCAATGCATCAGCCTCACGCATCTTACGCGCCTTATCGGCTTCCGCTGCCTGTTCAACTGCATAACGGTCCGCATCAGCCTTCTTCTTCACTTCCGCATCATACTGCTTCTGACGGACAGCAATTTCTTTATCCTGCAGATCGATCTCCCGCTCTTTACGGACCAACTCTACCTTCATTTGCTCCTCGACCATGGTCTGCTTGGCCCGGGCTTCCTGAATTTGATATGCCTGATCCGCCTCGGCCTTGGCCGTATCTTGATCCTTCTTAAAGGCTGCAACCTTCAGTTCCTTCTCCTTGGTCGCTTCTGCAATATTGGTATCGCGGAGCAGCTCGGCTTTCTGTCCGGATTCCTCAGCAAGCGCCTTCTGAACCCTTGCATCCCGAAGCGCCTCAGCCTCGGCGATATCTGCATCACGTTTTACAGCGGCGATTCGCGGTTTACCGAGCGCTTCCAGGTAACCATGTTTGTCGCGCACATCCTTGATCGTAAACGACACGATCTGTAGTCCCATCTTCTTCAGATCACGAGCAGCTACTCCCTGTACCTCCTGGGCGAATTTATCGCGGTTGCGGTAAACCTCCTCAACCGTCATTCCGCCGAGAATCGAGCGTAAATGCCCTTCCAGTACTTCCTGAGCTTCACTCTTCAGCGCTTCAATTGGTTTGCCCATAAACTGTTCCGCTGCCGTAGCAACGTCCTCGACTGAACTTCCCACTTTAATGATGGCGACCCCGTCAGCGGATACTGGAACCCCTTGCTCTGTATAGACCTCAGGAGTCATCACATCCAGCTTATGTGACAGCAAGGACATGAACTCCGCCTTCTGGAATATTGGCCAAATAAATGCGCCGCCCCCACGAACGATCTTAATCTTGCGGCCAGACCCATCATCTGCCACATTTTTACTTCCAAGAAAGGAACCGGTTACAAGCATCGCTTCATCTGGGCTAACCGTCTTGTAGCGGGCCCAAAAGGCGATACCTAAAATAATAATTACAGCAATGATAATAAATGGAACTAACATGTAATTTGGAATTGCATCGATCAATTAGATCATCTCCTCTTCTTTACTATTCTCATACAATTCGGATACGAGGGCGACTCCCTCCTTCATATCCACAACCACGACCTCTGTACCGACGGAAATATTCCTCTTATCCCAACTCGCTGCGATATGTAGCGTATTTCCTCCAACCTGCTTAATCATGATTTCCCCGAAGCCCGCAGAAGCTATTGGGATTGTAACTTCCCCTAGCTTGCCAGGGAGATCGGTCTCCGAGAAGCCGATTGAGTTCTCGCTGTTATCCATCGGCTTGACATAAATGAGATACACGATGACGGAGAGGAGAAGGGCGACTAGGATCGAGAAAATAACAATCGAAGTACTTCCCAGGCTGGTATATTGACTTAACAAAATACCGCTGCCCCCAAAGGTCGTAATCGCTGAAGCACTAATGATTGGCTTGAAGAAATCAACGGAGATCAAATCAAAAACCCCATCGATCCAGCTTCCGATTATATCTCCCAGGAGCGTACTCACCAGAGCAAAAATCGCTCCCCCTATAAAGCAGCCCCAAAATAATCCATCCATCCCTTCCCCTCCTTAAATCTAAATGATTGATCATATCATGATATGTAATATTTACTACGCTATATCCTAAATTTGGTTGCAACAACCCTTCCCAAATATTTCATCCAATTCCATTATACTCGTAACTTTAATGGAGCAACAGTGAAATTCCATCAAACTTTATTCCTATTCTCCTAATATCGATCCCTGTTTCGTTTGCAAATTCCCTACAAAAAAACAGGGCCAAGCACCTAGCCTAGTGCTTAACCCTGTTCATTTCAATGATTATTAAGTCAGCGACTCATATCCAGTGCTAGTCACGAAGCGGCGAAATGCTTTCCGCCCTTCTTCAGTAACCTTGAATACACCGGCATGTCCCAGAATCTCAGCAAACTTACGGCCCACTTCATCGCGAAGCAGTGTTTCCGCATCTTGCTTGGCCATTGCCTGCCCATGAGCCGCAACCAATTGCTTCACCCATGCGGTATGAACAGCCAATTTGGACTCAGGATTGGACATGACCTCATCGTACAGACCCTTGTTTCCACTCAAAATACTAGCAATATCAGCCAGTTCTTCTTTGAGTCGGCCAGGTAAAATCGCTAGTCCCATCACTTCAATCAGGCCGATATTCTCCTTCTTGATATGATGCATCTCGCGGTGTGGATGGAAGATTCCTTCCGGATGCTCCTCATTCGTACGATTGTTGCGCAGCACAATATCCATCTCGAAGCTGCCATCTGCGCCTCGACGAACAATCGGCGTAACCGTATTGTGTGGAACCTTCTCTTCTCCGTCCATACTGTAAGCAAACACATCTACTGCCGGATCGCTATATTCTTTCCACTGTTCATATATATCATTTGCCGCTTCCAGTAGAATATCGGGATTCTGACTATTCAAGCGCAGCACCGTCATTGGCCATTGGACAATCCCAGCTGTTACGCCTGGATAAGACGGATGCTGGAACTTCAATACGATCGGCGATTTCTCCAATGGGAAGGTATGCCTACCCCCTTGGAAATGATCATGTGTCAGAATCGACCCGCCCACGATCGGCAAATCGGCATTCGATCCGATAAAATAGTGTGGAAACTGCGCTATAAATGCCAGCAATCGTCTCAGGGTATCCTTTGTCAGCTTCATCGGTACATGATCATGGTGGAATACGATGCAATGCTCGTTATAATACACATACGGTGAATATTGAAAGAGCCATGGCTCCTTATTTAGTTCCAATGGGATCACACGAAGATTCTGACGCGCCGGATGGTTGATCCGTCCAGCATAGCCCACATTTTCCCGGCATAACTGGCATTTCGGATAGACTGGAGGCGGAAGCAGCTTCGCCATCGCGATCTCCTTCGGATTTTTCTCCGGCTTGGACAGATTGATGGTAATCTCCATTGAGCCATAATCTGTTGGCTGGTCCCAATATATATTCTGTGCAACCCGATCCATACGAATATAATTGCTAGCTACAGAT
>DASYFA010000063.1:0-8375 GCA_036498705.1 Paenibacillus sp. | reverse complement strand
GGATGATGCGATTATCGCTGGCTTTGGTGGTGAGGCGATCGTCACC
The DNA here is from genome assembly GCA_036498705.1 of Paenibacillus sp. Lineage (GTDB taxonomy): Bacteria > Bacillota > Bacilli > Paenibacillales > Paenibacillaceae > Fontibacillus. Next base: position 8,329 of record DASYFA010000063.1, on the reverse strand, counting down.
CAGATGCAGGTGGATGATATTGCGGATATTGTGCCTCGGCTTGTAAGCTCCGGGCTTCAAGTCCGATCTGTTCAGAAGGTAATTCCAACGCTGGAACAATTGTTCCTGGAGATGACGGATGGTGAGGGTGTTGAATAATCTGCTGCTGTTAATTAAGAATGAGACGATAAAAATGATTAAGAAGAAGCGTTTTTACGTCGTTCTGCTGGTGCTGCTCGTTCTCGTTCCCATGTTCACCTATGCCCAGATGCGGGAAGCCACTTCAAAACGCGAGAAATTTGGTGCAGACTGGCGTAGGGAGGTCCAGCAGGCTATTACGGATAATCAGAATTCACTCGGCAGCGACCGTGTTCCTGAGGAGTGGAAGAAGTACCGTAAAATCTATATCGAGCAGATGAAATACTATCTTGAACATGACGTGAATCCGATTCAGCCTGGTGGGGTATCATTCACCCGCGAATTTTTAGATAACGCCTCATCTTTGTTTATTCCACTCTTGATCATGGGCGTAGGATCGGATATTGTATCCTCCGAGCGGACGGCGGGTACGATCAAGATGCTACTCACAAGGCCGGTCCGAAGGTGGAAAATACTGCTCAGCAAGTTAATTACGCTGATCATGTTCGTCTCTTTGATCATCGTCTCTACGCTGCTCATATGCTACTTGATTTCCGGGTTGTTTTTTGGTTATAGCGGATTTCAGCTTCCGGTATTTAGTGGCTTCCAACTGCGTGGTGCAGAGGTGGATATGTCCAATGTCCATGCCGTACCACAGTGGAAATATATTTGCATGCAGGCGGGGTTAATCTGGTTCGTCGGGATTGTAGTGGCGATGTTGGCTTTTATGGTATCGGTGCTCGTTCGTAGTACCGCTGCGAGCATTGTCATTATGATGGCCGCGTTAATCGCCGGCAATATTCTCAGTAATATGGCATCGGCCTGGACAAGTGCCAAATATTTGTTCATGGTCAATCTCGGTCTTACGAACTATTTATCGGGGACGCCGGCTCCTATCGAAGGCATGACACTGGGCTTTTCACTCGCTGTTCTTGCCATTTGGGCGGCTTGTTCAACAATCGTCTCATTCCTTGTCTTTACGAAACAGGATATCATGAATTAAAATGGACAAGGATAAGAAAACATTTGTTTGCATTTGTTTGTATTTGTAGTACATTAACGACTACATAACGAAAGTAAAAGGGGGAGCATGAATGGCGGAACAAATCGATTTGTTCGAAGAAGCTTCCGGCATCACTTCCGGAAGTGAATCTTCGGGATACGACGCGGACGACATTCAAGTGCTCGAAGGGCTTGTCGCAGTACGGAAAAGGCCAGGAATGTATATTGGCAGTACGAGCTCGTCGGGACTTCATCATCTGGTCTGGGAAATTGTGGATAATGCTGTCGACGAGCATTTAGCCAAATTTTGTTCCAAGATCGATATTATATTGAACAAGGATGGTTCTGTAACCATAGTAGATAATGGCCGCGGTATTCCAACTGGAATGCATAAGATTGGTGTTCCTACACCACAGGTCGTCTATACGATTCTACATGCCGGGGGCAAGTTCGGCGGCTCAGGTTATAAGAAGTCCGGGGGACTGCATGGGGTTGGCGCTTCCGTAACTAACGCGCTATCCGAGTGGCTTGAAGTTGAGATCTATCGTGACGGCAAAATTCACCGCATGCGATTCGAGTACTGGGTAGATAAAAAAGGTGTCGAACATGTTGGCGAACCGGTAACTGGACTCGATATTATCGGCAATACGAATAAGACCGGTACGAAGGTAACGTTCAAGCCGGATATTCGAGTGTTTACGAATGGGATTGGACTTAATTATGATACGCTCGCGGATCGATTGCAGGAAATCGCTTTTCTGAATTCGGGTCTGAAGGTGACTTTGAAGGATGAGCGTTCCGGTCGCTCCGACGAGTTTTTTTACGAGGGCGGCGCGAGTCAATTCGTCGAATTTCTGAATGACGGCAAGGACGTACTGCATGATGTGGTTCACTTCTATGCAGAACGGGAAGAGATCGAGGTAGAGGTAGCATTGCAATATAATGTGGGCTATACGGAGACTTTGGTATCCTTTGTTAACTCGATTCCTACTCGGGGTGGCGGTACGCATGAGACGGGCTTCAAGACGGCGTACACACGTGTCATGAATGAATACGCAAGGAAGAATTCGATCCTCAAAGAAAAGGATAAGAATCTGGATGGCAACGATCTGCGTGAAGGTATGATGGCTGTCATCAGCGCGAAGATGTCTGAGGTGGAATTCGTCGGTCAGACGAAGGATCAACTCGGGAGTGCTTCTGCGCGGGGGGCAGTAGAGTCTGTCGTATCCGAGAAGATGGCTCTGTTCTTGGAGGAGAATCCACAGGTCGCTCAAGTTCTGATCAAGAAGGCGGTGCAAGCCTCCAAGGCGAGGGAAGCAGCGCGTAAAGCCCGAGATGATATGCGCAGCGGCAAGAAGCGTAGTGAGAGCACGAATCTCGGCGGCAAGCTATCTCCGGCACAGTCGAAGGACTATGCGCGCAATGAATTGTTCATTGTCGAAGGAGACTCTGCTGGTGGTTCGGCGAAGCAGGGCCGGGACTCCAAGTTCCAGGCGATTCTTCCGCTGAAGGGTAAGCCGATGAACCCGGAGAAGGCCAAGCTGGCTGATATTTTGAAGAACGATGAATATCGGGCTATTATCGCGGCGATTGGTGCGGGTATCGGCACGGAATTCGCTGTCGAGGACAGCAATTATGCGAAAATTGTTATCATGACGGATGCCGATACAGATGGAGCGCATATTCAGGTACTGCTACTTACGTTCTTCTATCGCTATATGAAGCCGCTGATCGATGCCGGTCGGGTCTACATTGCCCAACCTCCGCTGTACAAGATCACGAGACGTTCAGGCAAGCTGGAGACGGTGCGATATGCATGGAGCGATGAGCAATTGCAAAATTATTTGAAGGAATTCGGCAAAAATTTCGAGTTGCAGCGTTATAAAGGACTCGGGGAAATGAATCCGGATCAGCTGTGGGAGACGACGATGAATCCGGAAAGCCGTACAATGCTGCAGGTGAAGATTGATGATGCAGCTAAGGCGGAACGGCGCGTAACCACCTTGATGGGGGATAAGGTTGACCCACGTAAGCGCTGGATCGTTGAGAACGTCGATTTTACGGAGTATGAGGAATAGAGGGTGACTTGATTTGAGTATGTTGGAGAATTTCTTACCGGCTTATTTGGAAGAGGTCGTAGGGGATCGCTTTGGCCGGTATTCCAAATATATTATTCAGGACCGTGCCATTCCTGACGTGCGCGATGGGCTCAAGCCGGTTCAACGGCGGATACTGTATGCGATGTATGATTCGGGGAATACGCCGGACAAGCCTTACCGCAAGTCGGCCAAAACGGTCGGCGATGTGATGGGGAATTATCATCCGCACGGTGACTCTTCGATTTATGAAGGCATGGTGAGGATGGCTCAGCCTTGGAAAATGGGGCATATGCTGGTTGATGGGCATGGCAACTGGGGTTCCCAGGATGACGATCCGGCAGCGGCAATGCGTTATACAGAAGCGCGACTGTCACCGATTGCGATGGAGTTGCTGCGTGATATTGAGAAGCGGACAGTACCTTTCAAGGATAACTTTGATAACTCGACATTAGAGCCGGTGGTGCTGCCATCCCGTTATCCAAATCTGCTCGTTAACGGGGTTAGCGGGATTTCAGCTGGATTCGCCACGGAAATTCCGCCGCATAATCTGCGCGAAGTTATCGATGCTTGTATTGCTGTCATGGAACGGCCAGAGCTTGGATTGGAGGAGATTACCTCCATCGTGAAAGGGCCGGATTTCCCTACAGGCGGGATCATCATGGGCGAGGAAGGCATCCGCGATGCCTATCGCACCGGGAAAGGACGCATCCATTTGCGTTCTAAGACGGAGATCGAGAACCTACGCGGTGGTAAGCAGCAGATCATCGTAACGGAAATCCCATATCAGGTAGTTAAATCTCGTCTCGTGACGGCAATGGAAAATATTCGGCTGGAGAAAAAGGTAGACGGGATCGCTGAGGTTCGTGATGAGAGCGGACGTAACGGTCTACGGATCGTCATTGAACTGAAGAAAGATGCAGATGCACAGGGGATTCTGGCTTATCTACTGAAGAAGACCGACCTACAGGTCACTTATAATTTTAATATGGTAGCGATCGTCAACAAAGCACCGCGCCAGCTCGGCTTGAAAGAGATTCTTGAAGCTTATATCGCTCACCAGCGTGAGGTTGTGACGCATCGGACGCAATATGAGCTAGAGAAGCTGGAAGACCGTGCTCATGTGCTCGAAGGTCTGGTCAAGGCGCTTAATATTTTGGATGAAGTTATTGCGGCGATCAAAGCTTCGAAGAATCGTCAAGATGCGCAGAACAATCTGCAATGGATGTTCGGCTTTACTGAACGTCAGGCAGACTCGATTCTTACTTTGCAATTATACCGTTTAACGAATTTGGAGATTACCTCGCTACAGAAAGAGCTCGACGAGATCGTGAAGAAAATCGCTGTATTACGCGGGATTCTGGAGAGCGATAAGAAACTAGTGGCGCTGATCAAGAAAGAGTTGTTAGAAATCCGTGAGAAATACGGGATTGACCGCCGCTCTGAGATTCAGAGCGAAGTCGAAGAGCTTAAGGTGAATCTTGAGGTGATGGTCGCGCAGGAGGACGTGCTGGTGACTCTGTCCAACGAGGGCTATATTAAGCGGACAAGCATGCTCTCGTTCACCCGTTCCGGCGGCGAGCGTGATGGCTCCGGGGTGAAGGAAGGCGATTATGTCAAGCATGTGTTTGATGTGGATACGCTGCAGAATATTCTCATCTTCACGCAGCGCGGACAATACTTCCTGTTGCCGGTGCATCAGATTCCCGAGTTCAAATGGAAGGACAACGGGACCGCGATTGTTAACGTCATACCACTGGCCAAAGAAGATTCAATCATCGGAGCCATTCCGCTCAAATCCTTTGATGAAGTGGGCGTCAGTCTTGTCTTCGTAACAAAACGCGGACAAGTGAAACGAACGGAACTGAAGGAATACGAGACGAAGCGATCGACGGCAGTTGCGGCCTGTAAAGTGGCGGATGTGGACGAAATTATTACCGTTCAGATTAGCCGAGGCAATCAGGATATTGTTCTGTTAACGAAGCAAGGGATGGCCATTCGCTTCGCTGAGAATGAAGTGAATGCGATGGGTCGCGTGTCTGCAGGTGTGAAGGGAATCGGTCTGAAGGAGGACGATGAGGTCGTCAGCGCGCTATGGGTTCAAGGCGATGAAGGCGAGTTGCTCGTTATCTCAGATCTGGGCTATGCGAAGCGCAGCCTACTGCTCGATTATCCGCTCCAAAGCCGTGGAGGCAAGGGCGTGCAGACATTTGAATTCAAGGAAGGTAAGCGTGTTAAGCCAAACGGCAGCCAGATTGCAGGCGGCTTCCATTGTAAAGAGCCAATTACGATTGTGGCGATGACTCGGGAAGGGCAAGCTTATAGCTTCAGCTCTGAATCGGCGCCACTTGCGGACCGTAAGTCGATCGGCAAGATCATGGCCCACATAGAGAAACAAGATGAAATTGTTGATCTGCTGATTCATTAAGTGTGATCTAAGCGTTTTATTGGATCTATTTATAGAAGAATGAAGAACCTTCAAGTCCGCACTTGGCGAATTTGAAGGTTCTTTGTGTTATGGTTGACCTATCATGAATTAATGGAGATTATTACAATACACATGTGATGAGATTATTTCTGTAGACGAGACTGAATCAAATACCATACAATTGCATTAGTTCGACATTTCAAGGAGGAAAGATTCATGCATAACACACAACATATTTTGGAAGCAAAAAATTTCATTATGAGCAAGATAAAAGATTGTCCTACCATTGGATTGATTCTAGGCTCGGGCCTCGGAACACTTGCTAACGATATCGAAAACCCAGTAACAATCCCTTACACCGAAATTCCTCATTTTGCACAGTCTTCAGCTGTTGGCCATGCCAACGAGTTGGTGATTGGACAGTTGAAGGGGAAGACGGTAGCCGCTATGAAAGGGCGTTTTCATTATTATGAAGGTTTTACTTTAGATGAAGTTACTTTTCCAGTGCGTGTAATGAAAGCGCTCGGAGTCGAGAATCTTATTATTACGAATGCATGTGGAGCAGTGAATACAAGCTTTAATCCAGGGGATTTAATGTTGATTACAGATCATATCAACCTGGTTGGCTCCAATCCGTTAATCGGGCCAAATAACGATGAATTGGGCACTCGCTTCCCAGATTTGTCTCAAACCTATAATCCTGATTTACGTAATCTTGCTGGGGCAGTTGCAAATGACCTTAACATGAATTTACAACAAGGTGTCTATGCATGGTGGAGCGGACCAACGTACGAGACTCCGGCTGAGATCCGTATGATCCGTACGATGGGAGCCGATGCAGTGGGAATGTCGACAGTCCCAGAAGCGATTGTAGCCGTCCACGGAAGTATGAAAGTGCTCGGAATATCCTGCTTAACGAATATGGCTTGTGGCATTTTGGATCAGCCTCTGAACCATGAAGAAGTGATTGAAGTTGCGGGTAAAGTTAGAGTGAATTTTATTGCACTAATTAAAGGCATTTTAGAAAAAATGGAATAGTGGGCGCAGAACAGGGATCTCCCTTGGATTAACTTGTCTATGCAGAATACATCGTACCCGGAGGTCAACAAGAAGATGAAGAGAGTTTATCTCGCCAGTCCATTTTTTAATGATCAAGAGATCGCAGTTCTTGAGCAGGTAGAGAAAATTTTAGCCGACAAAGGCATGAACATATTCTCACCATTTAGAAAAAGTAATGAAAATGCGGAGTTTGGTTCACGTCAATGGTCCATTGAAACATTTATGACCGATATTAAATATATTAAATGGTCTGAAATTGTTGTGGGCATTTATCATGGGAACTATTCAGACACAGGAACAGCTTGGGAGTTTGGTTACGCTTATGCGACGGATAAACCAGTGATTTTAGTTCATGTTGGCGAAAACAGCAACTTGATGGTTCATGAAGGAGCTCATGCTAATATTACATTGGAAGAGCTTAAAGATTATGACTTTGACAAGCTGCCAAGCTCTTTCTATTCAGGTGAAATGTTGTAGGGTAGAGTTTGGAATGTATCAAAAAGCCGGGATCATCGTATTGATGTTCCTGGCTTTTTTGTGTAGTGAAGCTTTGATCATGCCATATTTGGAGTAATTAAATCGTAACTAAGTGGTCGACAAAAGCACTGATGATCGGATTTATCGACGTATCCTTGCGGTAGACAAGACCTACTTTGTTGCTTGGGACGGGGCCTTCAAGTGGAATAAGCGCTACCTTGTCGCTAACTACAGTCTTACCATAGGATTTAGGCAGAATCGTACCACCTACATTTTGCTCGGCCATATGTAATTGAGATTCCAGGGTGGAGAGCTCCATGACGGGATTTAGATGTATCTCCAGCTCGGCACAGGCGGAGTCGATCATCTGCCGGACCAGGAACTTCTGCGGGAACAGCACAAGTGGGAGCTTGGCCAGCTGCTGAATCGTTACGTTGGAGTAGGAAGCATATTCATGGCTGGTGGAAATGGCCAGAACTAATTCTTCATCATAGAGTGGACGATAGACCAGTTGTTCATCAAATAGGGGCAGAAATACGACACCAACATCCAACTGATTGTGTAACAATCCATCTCTGGTCTCCTCGGTAGCAAGCTCTGTAACGGTCAGCTCGATTCCGGGATAGAGGCGATGGAAAGCGACTAGAGCATCAGTTAATAAATGGTTGCCTGAGCAGCCAATCCGCAGCTTACCCCTCTGTAGCCCGGATAATTCATTAATTTCCTGACGTGCCCGCTTGAGTTCGTTAATGACCCGGTGAGCGTGTCCGAGCAGAATTTGCCCGGCCTGGGTCAGTATCGTCTTCTTGCCAGAACGGTGAAATAACGGGGCTCCAAGCTCATGTTCCAGCAGACGAATCTGGTGGCTTAATGTAGGCTGGGAAATGCCCAATTTCTCAGCCGCTCTCGTAAAATGAAGCTCCTCGCTAACAGCCAGAAAGTACTCTAATAACCGGTGTTCCATTCGTAGCCCCCTTTATTGATAGATAATTTCTATGATTATAGTAGATTATATTATGTGAAAAACCTATATAAATCAATGGTTTTTGTTAGCTGAATTTAGGATGGGGGATGGCCGTTATTATTTAGTTTTTTTATTTCTTAGTCTTTATATCAAAAATATTTTCAAATGCTGTAGCTGCCTTCTTCG
>DASYFA010000062.1:0-3764 GCA_036498705.1 Paenibacillus sp. | reverse complement strand
TGGAGAATAATGAAGCCGGAACAAGCCTATTTTGGCAAATCGAGCATAACGGATCATGGCATTGGGAAATTATCGATCAGTCTGATTTATTGACACTCTTGATCAGCGGACCGACTGAACATGACAATCATTGGTGGATATCGCTGCAACCAGGTGAAGAGTTCGTCTCGGTACCAGCTGCGGTGGGGGAGGTTCAAGGCTCTGTCGATGAGGCCGCCCAGCAATTAACACGTTACCGCCGCCTGATCCGGCGGCCGAATGATGATAATCGTAATCTGAAGATCATCTTTAATGACTACATGAACTGTTTGTGGGGGGACCCGACGACGGAGAAGCTACTTCCGCTTATCGATGCGGCTGCCTCTGTAGGCTGTGAATATTTCTGTATCGATGCCGGATGGTATGCACCTGGTGAATGGTGGGACGGTGTTGGCGAGTGGCTGCCGTCCGCAGAGCGGTTTCCAGAAGGAATTAAATATGTACTCGACTATATCCGCAGTAGGGGAATGATTCCTGGGCTGTGGCTAGAGCTTGAAGTCATGGGCATCAACAGCCCGAAGTTAAAAGATACGGATGACAGCTGGTTCTTTCAGCGTCATGGAAAGAGAGTAAAGGATCGCAGCCGTTACCAGCTCGATTATCGCAACCCGCATGTCATTGCCCACGCTGATGAAGTCATTCGGAGACTTGTGGAGGATTACGGGGTAGGATATATCAAGATGGATTACAACATTAATGCGGGTATCGGTACGGATAAGGATGCTGACAGTGTTGGCGATGGACTGCTTCAGCATAACCGTGCTTATTTGGCCTGGCTGGATCGTATTTTTGCACGCTATCCGGAGCTGGTAATTGAGAATTGCTCCAGCGGTGGAATGCGGATGGATTATGCTATGCTTAGCCGCCACAGCATTCAATCTACGAGTGATCAGGAGAATTATGTGAACTATGCGGCAATCGCTGCAGCATCACCTTCCGCGCTTACACCGGAACAGTCGGCAATCTGGTCGTACCCGCTTCGCGAAGGAGATGATGAGGAGGTTGTATTCAATATGGTGAACGCCTTGCTGCTGCGTGTGCATCAGAGCGGCCATCTGGCTGAGCTTAGCCCACGCCGACGTGAGCTGGTGAAGGAGGCGCTTGATTATTACAAGTCGATTCGCCACCATATCCCGCAGGCGCTGCCATTCTGGCCGCTCGGTCTGCCGAAGCAGCAGGATGAGTGGATCTGTCTCGGGTTACGCCACGAAGACGCTATTTACCTGGCAGTTTGGCGCATCCATGGAGAATCGACTGAAATTAGCCTATCGCTCCCACAGTTGCAAGGTAAGAGGTTAGAAATTTGTTGTGCATATCCGCAGAGTTTTGATTGCAGATGGAGCTGGAGTGAGGGAGAAGGCCTTTTGAAGGTTACGCTACCGGAGACGAAGACGGCGCGGCTGCTAGAAATAAAGCTGAAATAGGGTCGGACAGGCAACTATTAGTTCATCTTATATATTAGCCATATCTGCAGCAATCCGAGCAGGTATGGCTTTTTTTAAAGAAAAGCTGTTTAGTATATTAACGAAAGAGACAGAGGGAGGTATACTTATTTGATGGGATAAGAGAGGACTGAATATAAATGAGCTATCAATTAAAGAATGATCATCTAATCGTAGATTTTGCCGAGCAAGGATTTTATCAAGGTAAGCGTTTTGATTGGAGCGGTTTTATTACGGGCGTGACCCTAAGACAGGGGAATCATAGCTTCTGCGTGCCGGAGAGTCTTGTTCCCGGACTCGGAACTGGTGGTGCAGGCCTGTGCAATGAGTTTGGCATCGCCGATCCAATCGGATATGAGGATGCTCAGGTCGGTGAGTTGTTTCCCAAGCTGGGAGTCGGTCTGTTGACTAGAGTAGATGAAGAGGCGTATCAATTTCATAAGGAATATCCGCTGATTCCTTTTCTACAGGAGGTCAGACAGGAAAGCTCGTCTAAGCTATGCTATACGGTATTTCCAGAAGAGTGCCGCGGTTATGCGGTGCGGCTGGAGAAGGAGATCCGCTTAGAGGACAACCGTTTGATACTAGATTATACATTGCATAATGAAGGTAGCAAGCCGATCTCTACGAAAGAATATAATCACAATTTTCTTGGTATTGATGAACAAGGGGTTGGGCCGGCTTATACTTTGAAATTCCCATTTGAACTGGTCCCTGAAGTAGATGAGGAGGGATCGATGGATAGTCTATCATTCCAAGGCAGTGAAGTTAACTGGAGCGGTGCTCAGGATAGCTGGTTTTACTTCCGGTTGCAGGGGGAAGCCCAAGCTTATCATCCTCAGGGGTGGATCTGGGAGCTGTATAACCACGAGAGTCAGGCAGGAGTCAGAGAGATTAGCACATATCCGGTAGATTCTATCGCGGTATGGGGAGAGAAACATGTTATTTCGCCAGAAATATTTATTAAATTGAATGTCGCTCCCGGTGAGAGTTATAGCTGGTCCAGAATCTATGAGTTTTTTACAAAATAAAATGATTATCGCTACATCTTGGTGAAGCGTTAATGTGTCAATTCTGCAAATTGATACGATTCATTAAAATATATTCTTGCTGTAGAAAAGAATAGTTGCTATGATAATTCTTAAAAAACTACGCAGGTATTAAGGTGAACTAGGAGAGGATGGGAGAAATGGGTAAGAGAGCTTATAATTTCAACGCTGGTCCGGCTGCACTGCCGCTTGAGGTATTGGAACGCGCACAAGCTGAGTTTGTTGATTTTCATGGTACAGGAATGTCGATCATGGAGATGTCCCATCGCGGGGCTGTGTATGAAGGGGTTCATAATGAAGCATCCAGCCGCCTGCTTCAATTGCTAGGCAATCCGCAAGGTTATAAAGTACTGTTCCTACAAGGCGGAGCATCGACGCAGTTCGCTATGATTCCGATGAATCTCCTTACTGAAGGCAAAGTTGGATCTTATGTGAAGACGGGAAGCTGGGCCAACAAGGCGATTAAGGAAGCGAAGCTGATCGGCGAGACTCATGTGGCAGCTTCCTCCGAGGAAAACAAGTACATGTCCATTCCTGATGTTAGCAATCTCCAATTGCCTGACAATGCAGCTTATCTGCATGTAACCTCCAATGAGACAATTGAAGGGACCCAGTTCTCACAATATCCGGATACCGGCAGCGTGCCGTTGATTGCGGATATGTCGAGTGATATTCTGTGCCGTCCGTTCGACCTGAATCAGTTCGGCATGGTATATGCAGGAGCACAGAAGAATCTGGGTCCTTCCGGGGTAACGGTTGTCATTGCCCGTGAGGAGCTGGTAAGCAATTCTCCTAAGCATCTGCCAAGCATGCTTCGTTACGACATTCAAGCAGAGAACAATTCGCTCTATAATACACCTCCATCCTTCTCCATTTACATGGTAAATGAAGTATTACGCTGGATTGAAGAACAAGGCGGACTGCAAGCGGTCGAGAAGAACAACCGCGCGAAGGCGGACCTGTTGTACAATGCGATCGACAATAGCGGCGGTTTCTTCTATGGTTGTGCGGACCAAGAGAGCCGCTCTCTGATGAACGTGACGTTCCGCCTTGCTAATGAAGAGCTAGAGAAGCAGTTCATTAAGCAATCGGAGCAAGAGGGTTTTGTCGGACTCAAGGGCCACCGTAGTGTCGGCGGACTCCGCGCTTCGATCTACAATGCGGTACCATATGACAGCATCAAGGCTCTGGTTGATTTTATGAACCATTTCCAACAGCAAAACGGTTAATAAAG
>DASYFA010000061.1:0-13392 GCA_036498705.1 Paenibacillus sp. | reverse complement strand
GGAAACGGCCGGCTGGGCGCGATGATCTTCGGAGGCACGGTCGAGGAGAAGCTGCAGCTTAACGAGGATAGCATATGGTACGGGGGTCCGCGCGATCGCAACAACGAAGATGCGCTGTCCCATTTACCCGAAATCCGCAAGCTGATTATGGAAGGACGGCTACGGGAGGCGGAGGAACTGGCGGCGATGACGATGGCCGGGTTGCCTGAAGCGCAGCGGCACTATTTGCCGCTGGGCGATCTGTTGATTTCGTTCGGCCATCACGCGCAGCCTGAAGAGGAGTATATACGGGAACTTGATTTGGAGTGCGGCGTATCCCGGGTAAGCTATCGAGTTGGCGAAGTGCGTTTTACCCGCGAGATGTTTGCAAGTTATCCGGATCAGGCAATCGTTATCCGGATTTCCGCTGACAGGCAGGCTGCCGTTACGCTAAAAGCCCGATTTAACCGCCAGGACTGGAGATACCTGGAGAAGACGGAGAAATGGGAGGAATACGGGCTGGTTATGCGCGGGGAATGCGGCGGCAAAGGAGGCAGCAGCTTTTGCGCCGTCTTGAAGGCGGTTCCGGAAGGCGGCGTCTGCCGTACCCTTGGCGAGTACCTGCTGGTGGATGGCGCAAGCTCAGTTACGTTACTGCTTGCCGCTGGGACGACGTTCCGACATCCCGAGCCGGAGCTTTACGGCAAACGGCGGTTGGAAGAGCTGAGCCGGATTCCGTATGCCGAGCTGCTGGCCCGGCATTTAACAGATTACCGCGAACTGTACGGGCGGGTTGGCTTGGAACTGCCCGAGAGCCAGGGGAAAAGCGCGCTGTCGACCGATGAAAGGCTGGAACTGTTCCGGAAGGGCGAAGAGGATCACGGGTTAATCACCACCTATTTTCAGTTTGGTCGATACCTACTTATCTCCTCCAGCCGACCGGGTTCCTTGCCCGCTAACCTTCAGGGCATCTGGAACGATAGCTTTACGCCACCGTGGGATAGTAAATATACGATTAATATTAACGCGCAAATGAATTATTGGCCGGCGGAAAACTGCAATCTAGCCGAATGCCACGAGCCATTGTTTGATTTGATCGAACGGATGCTTGATCCCGGCCGGGTGACAGCTAGCGTTATGTACGGCTGCCGGGGATTCACGGCGCATCATAATACGGATATTTGGGCGGACACGGCTCCACAGGACACCTATCTTCCGGCATCCTTCTGGCCGATGGGTGCAGCCTGGCTGTGCTTGCATCTGTGGGAACATTACCGCTTCAGCCAGGACCGTTATTTTCTGGCCCGGGCGTATGAGACGATGAAGGAGGCGGCATTGTTTCTGCTCGATTATTTGATCGAAGACGGGGAGGGACGACTGATTACTTGTCCATCGGTCTCTCCGGAGAACAGTTATAGGCTACCGAATGGTGAGACGGGGGTACTCTGCGCCGGAGCCTCGATGGATTTTCAAATTATCGAAACGCTGTTTGACGCCTGCATCCGCAGTGCGAAAATTATTGGGCGAGACGAGGTGTTTTGCGGGGAACTCGCCGCTGCACTGAAGCGGCTGCCCAAACCGCAAATCGGCAAATACGGGCAAATTCAGGAGTGGATGGAGGATTATGTGGAGGTGGAACCGGGGCACCGCCATATCTCCCACCTGTTTGCCCTTTACCCGGGCGAGGGATTTAGCCTGGATCGCACGCCGGAGCTAGCTGCTGCCGCGCGGACGACATTGGAACGCAGACTGGTGAACGGCGGTGGCCACACTGGCTGGAGCCGCGCGTGGATTATTAATTTCTGGGCGAGGCTGCAGGATGGGGCCAAGGCATACGAGAACGTGAAAGAACTTCTCAACCACTCTACGCTACATAACCTTTTTGATAACCACCCTCCGTTTCAAATCGACGGCAATTTCGGCGGTACGGCAGGCATAGCCGAGATGCTGCTGCAGAGCCACGCCGGGGTGATCCGGCTGCTGCCCGCTTTGCCTGACTGTTGGAGCGAGGGGCTCGTCACGGGACTTCGGGCCCGTGGCGGCTTTAGTATTGACTTTACATGGGCTGCAGGTCAGGTTACGGAAGCGATCGTGACGTGCTTAATTTCAGGTCCTTGCCGTTTGGTTGCCCCGGGTCTTGCCCCCGTTACGTTTGAAGGAGAGGCCGGACGCTCCTATACGTTTAGCCAGTGTGCAGGCCGAAGTAAGTAGCCTCTTAGCAGAATGGTATAATTATCCGTTTTCTGCCTGAGATGCTCCTTTTTTCCTAAAACATCATGTATAATGTCATTTAGACAGATAAGTCTCTTTGTTTTGTCTATATTCAGAATACATTATTGAATCCGCTTTCATTATACGACTAATTAAAGGGGTCAATAGCCATGTTAAATGTTCTTTTGGTAGACGATGAGCCCTGGGTCCTAGAGGGGCTAAGAACGATGATCGATTGGAACAGACTTGGTTTTCACGTGTGCGGAGAGGCCGTTAACAGCATTGATGCATTTCGGCAAATCCAGGAGTACCAGCCGGAACTTGTTATCACCGACATTAACATGCCGGAAATAAGCGGCCTGGAGCTAATTGAGAAGTCGAATCGGCTTCTGCCCTATCCACCTAAGTTTATCGTGCTAAGCGGGTATGATGACTTCCATTATGCCCTAACTGCCATGCAACAACGCGTTGTTGAATACTTGCTTAAGCCGATAGATGATGATGAAATTGAGTCTTTGCTAGTTAAGCTTGCTAATCAAATCAGAGCTGAGACCGCAGCCAGACGGATCGAGTCGAATCGGCATCTTTATGCAGTTAACCATGTAATTAATCGTTTGATTCTAGGAGAGTATAGTTTGTCGCTAGCAGAACAGGCACGTTTGTCTATGAACCTTTCAGGTGATCAGCAACTGATATGCATGATGATTGAGGGTGTCAATGACCTAGTAGCTTGTGGACAATGGGGGAAGCGTTTCTTTTCCCCTATTTGTGCTTTTCCTTTTCAGGATAGTGCAGGGAGATGTGGGTTGCTTGTTCTGTCTGAGACGATTTCTAACGAACAACTGCGGGATTTTAGCCAATCCTTGTTCGGCGAATTACGAGCTAGATCAGATCATCCCGGAATTATTGCTATAAGCGATAGAGCTACCGGGATCGAGACAATCCGGGGACTTTATATGCAGACTATTGAAGTAAGAAGACTTAAGCGGAATCAGCAGAAACAGGGAGTATTTTATTATCAGGATATTCATAAGGTTCAGCAGCGGAGTTTTCCAAAAATAAATTTTCAGCAGCTCATCGAATCCGTTGAAACAGGGAATATGGGTGGAATTGAGAACAGTATATGCAAAATCTTTGATTTATGGAGTAATGACCTACCTGATATAGAAATGGTGCGCGTGAGTATAGCTGATTTAGAACTGAAGATTTGTAGATTGTTGGCGGAAATGAACGGCGATCCTGCTGAATTTATGCAGCAAGTTCAAATTAAGCAGGGGAATCAGGGTGAATTAGATGAGATTAGAGGGTTGAAAGACTACCTACATTCATTATGTATACTGGGGGCTACTAAACTCACAGCTCTTCGGGAGCAAAATGAGCATAATACGATCTTCCAGGTTATTCAATATGTTGATCAGGAATTTAGAAGCAAGCTACAGCTTCAGGAGCTGGCTATTCAGTTCCATATGAACTCTGCGTATTTGGGTCAGTTATTCAAGAAATATACGGGAAAATCGTTCAATGAGTATTTGAATGAGAAACGGATTGAGGAGGCGAAGAAGCTCCTTAAGAGAACGCAGATCAAAATATCCAAGGTTGCATTACAGGTAGGCTATCCCAATGCCGATTACTTCAATAATAAATTCAAGCAGTATACAGGTGTTCTACCTTCTGTATATCGAGGTGTAACCGAGAACAGGCAGCAATGACATAGGAGGTGTACATATGAAGCTTAGAAAATTTCGGCTGAAGAAGATCATCAATGATATTCCGTTAAATTATAAATTTCTGATGATTCTGCTGATCGGTGTGTTGCTCCCTATTTTGATTGTTAATCTCGTATTTATGGATCATATGTCCAATTTTATCAGAGCGAGGGAAGAGCAGAACCTCAATATCTCATTGGAACGGGCCAGAAAAGATATTCATGATTATATTGATGGGGGAGTTGCGGTAAGTCATGCACTGAATACTGATAAAACATTGAACGAAATGCTGGATCATACATATATAGACCCACTTGATTTCTATGAAACATTTGATGAGCAACTCAGGAATCGAGTGACCAGTTACATACCTGTAAATAACCAGATTGAGCGGATTTCGATATTTACGGATAATCCGTCCATTGTACCTGGAGGGAATTATCAATTCATTGACCATAAGGTACAGGATAGCGACTGGTATAGGCTGTGGGAGGACAATTCGAACCCGGTGTATGTTGCTGCTTATATAGCGACGGAAGCCAGCAATCTTGCCTCTACGGTCCCTTATCTCAGTGTCATGGAGAGAATGAACTATTTCGATAAATATAACACCTATTACAAGGTACTCCGTATCGATATTGCAATTAATAAAATTTATGATGTTATCATGCGCGAGAGGGATTATTTAAATTTATATTTAGTAAATGAACATAACCAGATCATTATGTCGGCCGATAGTGGTTATCAAAGAGGTCGGACCGAGGACGCATATCCCATATTCGAGCTGCCGGAGCAATATAGTGAGCAGGATATTCATACCGTATCCATTGGAACGGCGAGGTACGTCAAGGGCTGGAAGCTAATTGGACTTCCGGAAGGGACGCGGATTTCAAAGGCAATCATGGAGATGCGCATATTCGTAGTTCTGCTAGCGGTAGCAGTGACCTTAGGTGCTACACTCTTCATTTATGTTATGTTGAGATCCTATAATTACAGGGTTAAGCGGCTGTCAAGGCATATGCAGAAGGTAACGAACGAGAAGTTTGACCTCATAGCTATTGAAGAAGGACGCGATGAGATAGGCCTATTGATTCAAAATTTTAACCGGATGACATCAAGAATCAATTCATTGATTAATAACGTGTACAAACTGGAAATTCAGCAGAAAGATTTAGAGATGGAACGGGTACGAGCAGAATTGAATCTTCTGCAGAGCCAGATGAATCCACACTTTTTGTTCAATACACTGAATGCTATTCTAGTCGTTTGCACTAAAAATAACTATAACGATGTTAGTGATATTATTAAAAATCTATCCAGGCTGCTTCGCAGACTAATTAGCTGGAAGGAAGATATCGTTACTCTTCAGGAAGAAATTATGTTTATCGAAATGTATTTGAAGATTGAGAAGTTTCGCTTCCGGGACAAAATTGATTATGAATTCGAGATCGATGAAGAAGCACTGCAATATAAGATTCCTAAGATGAGTATCCAACCGCTGGTAGAGAATTCGTGTAAACATGGGATACAGAGGATCAATGGACAGGGATTGGTTAAAATCAGTGCCATCGTGGCTGAGGGGAAGTTGCGGGTTGCCGTATATGATAATGGAAAGGGGATTGAGCCCGACAAACTTCGGGAAGTGATTCTGTCGGTTCGCAACGAGAATTCGTCCGGATTCAATATTGGAATTCGCAACGTATACCGGAGACTAGAACTAAATTACAACGACCAGGCAAGTTTCAATATTGTCAGTAAGCCGGATGAAGGTACAACTGTTTCTTTTGAGATCCCGGTTAATCTTCTTGAGCGTCAGATTACATAAAGTGCATGGGAGAGGGAAATGGTATGGTATTTAAAGTGCTATTAATCGATGATGAACCAGGGGCTCTGGAAGGGATGGAGCTATGGATCCCTTGGGAGGAAATCGGCTTTGAGGTATGTGGAACATGCAATAACGGATCGGAGGGGCTGAGTAAGCTTTTTGAATTGAAACCCGATTTAGTGATTACGGATGTGAACATGCCAGTAATGAGTGGACTTGAAATGATCAAGGCTTGGCAGGAACAAGGAGATTCAGAAATAAGCTTTGTTATTGTAAGCGGCTACAGCGAGTTTGAGTACGCGCAAAAGGCGCTACATTATGGGGTGCATCATTATTTGTTAAAGCCTTTGATTGCGGAAGAAGCAGAGAAAGAACTGCGCGAAATTCATCAGGAACTGGTACGGAAAACGAAGCGGAAGCATCTTGATCAGCTTGCTAATTATGAAGAGAAAGTAACCGCATTGAAGAAGTTAATGATGGATCATTTGCTAGATGGAGAGGAACAAGCCTTTATTGAAGAGTTGTCTATTCTTCGGGAGCGCTGGAATCTGTGTCTGGTTCAGATTGACTCAATCAATCTGGCTGAACTTAGAGAGAGGGCCTCATCTGTAGTATCTACTGAATCCTCAATATTTCTGATTGATATAGATCCCGGCTGCTTTGCAATTATATATGGATTTAACGGGGTTGAATATGAGAGTGATACCTGGGGCAAAATCGAGGAAATCTCTAGATATTTTAAGGGTCATCGGGTTTTTATAGCTGCCGGACTTAGCCAGCCGTTACTGATAGAGATTGGACAAAGCTATAAAACTGCCAAAATGGCTGTTAAGCATAAATTCTACGACCTCCAATATGAAGGCATTATTCTCTACCTAGATATTAAAGCCAAAGAGTTCAGTCATCTATATGATCAGATACAGATTATGGATACAATACTGAGAACTGTTGAGCTTCTGGATCAGGACGGTTTTATACAGGCCGTAAACAGAGGCAAGGCTACTTTTCGTAATTCTCTTATTACACCGGAGATCGTTAAGAAGATTGCCGTCAATATTATGTACAAGATTGTAGAATATACCGGGCCGATCAAAAATATCTCAGAGGAGAAAATGCTGGAGAAGTATAAGCTTTATGAAATCGCTGATGCGGTGTTGAATCTAGATGATCTTATGGATCAACTGGTAGCTTGCGGTATGGAAGTAATCGATTTGTTACTACAGGAACAGTCTCGTCAAGCGCAGGGAATAGTCTATGAAATTAACACCTATATTCATGAGCACTTCCGGGAAAACCTGACGATTAAGAAGTTAGCCGAAGTATTCTTCTTGCACCCGGTTTATTTAGGGCAGCTGTTGATCAAAAAAAATGGCCAAAGCTTCAATGAGATGATCCATGGATTAAGAATTGATGAGGCGGCCAAATTGCTGCAGCAGCATCAATGTAAAAATAGCGAGATTGCAGAGATGGTAGGATATTCCAGTTACGGCCAATTCACAAAACAGTTTGAACGAAGAATGGGTATGTCTCCAAACCAATACAAATACAGTAAGTTCTAAAATATTTAGGGGTAATGCTTTAATTGTGCCGTAGTTGGTCTCTGTAAGCGCTTTTACAATAAAGATAAGTTGTCTATATGTATTAAATCCCTTGACGACAACTAAAATCATACGGAGGTGCTTTACATGGGGGGTAAGTCCAAATCTGTATTTCGACTAGGCGTACTTCTGCTGTTGTCGCTGAGTGTTGTTCTCTCAGGTTGCGGCGGAAACAATTCGTCCAAGTCGGGAGGTAACAATTCTACAAGTCAACCAAATACAACCAACCAAGCGCAGACAGACGACGGTGGAAAGATCGAGCCGTTTACGATTACCGCTTTCATCGGGGAAGCTGGTCAGCAGCCGACTCCAGACAACAAGATATACAAGATGATCAAAGAAAAGACGGGAGCATCTTTTGATTTTGAATTCCTTGCCGGAGACAGTGACCAAAAACTGGGGGTTATGATCGCAGGATCAGACTATCCTGACATTATGACCGGTAACGTCAAATTGACGGCAGCTGGCGCTTATATCCCGCTGGAAGATTTAATTGAAGAGTATGCCCCTAATTTGAAGAAACATTATGAGAAGTATTGGAACATGATGAAAGACCCGAACGACGGACATATTTACATTCTTCCGAACTATGGAGTAGCTAACGCTGACGCTCCTAGCACTTGGTATGCAGGACCGGCTTTCTGGGTTCAAAAGGCAGTCCTGGAGGAAGCGGGATATCCTCAAGTAAAAACGCTGGATGAATACTTTGATTTAATCGCCCAGTATAAGGAAAAGCATCCAACGATCGATGGAAGTCCAACAATCGGGTTTGAGATTCTGAACTATGACTGGAGAAACTGGGGACTCTTTAACGCACCACAACACTTGATCGGTCATCCGAACGATGGCGGGGTTGTCGTTAAAGACGGCAAGGCAGAAATCTTTGCTGACAAAGACATTGCTAAGAGGTACTATCAAAAATTGAATGAAATGAACGCGATAGGTCTGATCGACAAAGAAACATTTACACAAAACTTCGACCAATATATGGCAAAAATCTCCAGTGGTACGGTCCTTGGGATGTTCGACCAGCACTGGAACTTCCAAGATGCAGAAAACTCTCTCATTACACAGGATAGACTTGATAGAACCTATGTAGGTCTTCCTCTTGTATATGATACAAGCATCACGGACCACTACAAGGATCGTGCGGCACTTAACCTGAACAACGGCTTTGGAATCAGCGTTAATGCCAAGGATAAAGCGGTTAAGATTATCAAGCTGCTGGATACATTGATTCAGGAAGATTGGCAGAGAATCTTGACTTGGGGGATTGAAGGCGAAGATTATTACGTTAATGAACAAGGCCGTTACATGATGACGGAAGAACAGCGCCATAATGTGAAGGATGCAACATGGATTTTGGGTAACAAAGCAAAAACTCTGTTCGCTTTCATGCCAAAAATGGAGGGCTATTTCAGCGACGGGAACGCCACAGACGCTGCTGCACAACCTGAAGAATACAAAGCAGGCTTGAAGGAATACGATAAGAAATTCCTTGAAGCTTACGGTTACAACACTTATGTCGACTTCTTCAGCCCAGCGCCGGAGAATGATATTGCATATCCGGCCTGGTCCGTCGATTTGGTAGATGGGTCTGAGGCAAAGATCGTCAATACGAAGCAGAATGAATTGTCCACGAAATACTTACCTAAGGCAATTCTGGCAAAACCGGGTGATTTCGACGGGGTCTGGGACGAATACGTTAAGGAACTCCACAAATTCAATATCAAAGCGTATGAAGACCGTATCAACGAAGTGCTGCAATGGAGAAAAGATACTTGGACTGTTAAGTAAGCTATAGGCACATTAATCGGAAAATGGGAGGCTTCATGCCTTCCGTTTTCCGAAATAAAGGTTTTGGGGAGAAAAGACTTATGGAAGAGACCTTGACTAACGACCGTGCCGTCCGAAAGCCTAAGAAACATAAGAAAATTACCTGGTCCATCATCAAAGACCAGAGACAGCTGATGTATATGTCAGTACCTCTGATGGCTTACATTATTTTGTTTGCCTATGTTCCAATTTGGGGATGGACCATGGCTTTCCAGGATTACAAGCCGGCTAAAAGCTTTAGTGAACAGAAGTGGGTAGGATTTAAACATTTTGAATTCCTTTTTAAAGACGACAGTTTCTTACAAGTGCTGCGAAATACGCTAGCAATGAGTTTCATCAACCTGATTCTTGGTTTTGTGACGGCAATCATTTTGGCATTATTGTTGAACGAAATCAAAAAAATATTTTGGAAAAGAACCGTACAGACGATTTCCTATCTTCCGCACTTTTTGTCCTGGATTATCGTTACCGGGATTGTGGCGACAAGCTTGGCTTCGGACGGAATTATCAATGATCTCCTGATGAGGCTCCATCTTATCAAAGAACCGATCCAATGGCTCAGTGAGGGCAAGTACTTCTGGGGCATTGTCGGAGCCTCCCACGTTTGGAAGGAAGTCGGCTGGAATACGATTATATATTTGGCGGCCATGGCCTCGATCGATCCGGCACTGTATGAAGCCGCCGATATTGACGGCGCGAGCCGCTATCGGAAAATGTTTCACGTGACATTGCCGGGCATCAAACCTACGATTATTATTCTGCTGATTATGCAGGTCGGCCACATTTTGGAGGCAGGATTTGAAGTCCAATACCTGCTTGGCAACGGGCTCGTTGTGGACTGGTCGCAAACGATAGATATTTTCGTGTTGAAATACGGGCTCGCTCAAGGCAATTACTCATTAGCTACTGCTGCCGGTATATTTAAAACGGTCGTTAGCGTGACGATGCTGCTGATAGCAAACGGGGTCGCGAAACGGCTAGGGGAAGAGAGGCTGTTATAGTATGGCAAATCAATCCATCAGCCCTGGGCCAGCATCTGCTGCCGCGGTGACTAGACGAGTTAGAAGAGGACGAATTGAACCGATTCTGTTTAATACCTTTAATACGATCTTTATGATTATTCTGGTGATTATCACCTTGTATCCATTTCTGAACACGATTGTCGTATCCTTTAATGCAGGGAGCGATACTATTCGTGGTGGACTATACCTTTGGCCAAGGCAGTTCACATGGCAAAATTATAAGGCGGTTTTCGCTTCAGGGACGATCTATAACGCATTCTGGATATCGGTGGCAAGAACGGTGCTCTCGACCGTGCTGAACCTGTTCCTGACAACGATGCTTGCTTACACACTGAGCAGACGGGAATACGTGTTTCGTAAACCGATTACACTTATTTTTATCTTGACGATGTACTTCAACGCCGGTTTGATTCCAGGGTACTTTCTGATGAAAGACCTGCACTTGATTAATACGTTTTGGGTGTATGTCATTCCGTCGATGATCAGTGCATTTAACATGATCGTTATCCGTACTTATATCGGAACGATCCCGGAAAGTTTGGTCGAATCGGCAAAAATTGACGGTGCAGGTGATTTTAAAATCTTTATGCGGATTATTTTCCCGCTTTGTAAACCGGTATTGGCGACTATTGCTTTGTTTGTTGCCGTAGGGGCGTGGAATTCCTGGTTTGATGCATTCATTTATACCTCATCAAAACAGCAACTCAGTACCCTACAATATGAGCTGATGAAGCTGTTATCGTCCAGTATGAACGCTAATAGCAACCCGGCGGTGGCAAATGGAGCAGGTATGACTCAGGATGCTGCAGTGTCGATGGTAACGCCTCTGTCAATTCGGGCAGCAGTAACCGTCGTAGCATCTGTACCGATTCTGCTTGTATATCCTTTCATGCAGAAATACTTTGTGGTTGGTCTGAACGTAGGGAGTGTAAAAGAATAGATATGTCAATTTATTATTCCAATCCGGTACTTCCGGGATTTTATCCCGATCCGAGCGTTACAAGAGCCGGGGATGATTATTATATGGTCTGCAGCTCATTCGAGTATTTCCCGGGGGTACCTATCTTTCATAGCCGCGATCTGATCCATTGGCAGCAGATCGGTCATGTACTGGATCGTATCAGCCAGCTTGATCTTCGTGAGCGGTGCAGCTCCGATGGAATATATGCCCCTTCGATTCGGTATCATGAGGGAATCTTCTATATGATCACGACCGATGTACGTGGGATCGGTAATTTCTATGTTACCGCTGACAATCCGGCTGGCCCGTGGTCCGATCCGATTCGGATTCCTTATGGCGGAATCGATCCGTCACTTATGTTCGATGATGATGGTAAAGTCTATGTTACGACTCAGCAGGGAGCGGATTACGATTCGCACGTCATCCAGTATGAGATCGATATTGCTACCGGGGAAGCTCTGACAGAACCGGTAGCGATCTGGACTGGCGACGGTGGGCCATGGACGGAAGGTCCTCATCTGTATAAAATTAACAGAATGTACTACATCATGTCCGCGTCCGGAGGCACCGCCAAGGAGCATCGCGAGATTATCGGCCGCTCCAATAGTCCGTATGGTCCATTTGAGCGGTTCCCGGAACCGATCCTGACTCATAATCGGATAGAGCATCCAATTCAATATTTGGGTCATGCAGATTTGATTGAGGACGGCAATGGTGATTGGTGGGCCGTATTTCTCGGTGTGCGGTTGACGGAAGCAGGCTATAGTGTGCTTGGCAGAGAGACCTTTATAGCTCCGGTTACCTGGAATGATCAAGGCTGGCCTATGATCGATAACAATGAGGGGACCGTCCAGCTGGAAATGACGGCTGAGCGCGTAGCTGGAATAACCGATATGCCTATATATGAGGGCATAGATGATTTCAATAATTCCGAGCTGTCAATGTCATGGATTTCAGTTCGAAATCCGGCCGATGGCAGTTGGTCGCTGAATGAAAGGATCGGCTGGCTCTCATTGTACGGTCAGGCTGCAGGACTTAGCGATGTGAGTCAAATTTCCTTCGTAGGTAGAAGGCAGCAGCACTTCCAAGCAGAGTGGAGTACCTTGTTGGAGTTTAAGACGGCTATGGACGGGGAAGAGGCTGGCTTAAGTGCAAGGAGAGACGAGCGTGCTCACTACGAAATCTGCTTAAAACAGCGCGGCGGTCAAAGACTGATCGCGGCCCATCTAACCATTGGCGGGGAGACCAAAGTGAAAGCTGAGGTACCAGTGGCAGTCGATCGGGTGCATTTGAAAATAAAGGCTGACATCACAGAATATGAATTGTTGTATTCATTAGATGGGGATAATTGGGTCTCGCTAGGCATGGGAGAAGCTTATTGCTTGTCTCCGGAAGGGGTAACGGCCGGGGAGAAACTATGCTTTACCGGGGTGGTTATCGGATTGTATGCCACAGGCCAAGGTGAAGCGAGTACCGTTCCTGCCCATTTCGATTGGTTTGAATATAGAGTGAATTGAGGTATTTTCCGAGCGGATTGCAAGGTTAGAGCGGGGCTTGAAAGCAATATATGATTGTAAAAAGAACCTTCAGATTCAGCGTATTGCTGATTTGAAGGTTCTTTTCTATGTGAGGATTATACCCCGGAGTAGGCCATGAAGCCGCCGTCAACCGCGATTACCGTTCCGGTTACGAAGCCGGATGTATCCGAATCGGCCAGCCATAGCATCGTTCCTAGTAGATCCTCAGGAACGCCAAAGCGGCGCATAGGTGTGTGCGTCATAATCTTGTGGGAACGCTCTGTAAGCGATCCATCCTTGTTGGTCAGCAAGTCACGGTTCTGTTCAGTCAGGAAGAACCCGGGCGCGATCGAATTGACGCGAATTCCGGCATCAGCCAGATGAACGGCCAGCCACTGGGTGAAGTTATTAATAGCGGCCTTAGCTGCACTGTAAGCAGGTACTTTAGTCATCGGGCTATATGAGCTCATCGAGGAGAGATTCAGGATCGTTGCCCCGGGACGATGGATCATGCCACGAGCGAAAATTTGTGTCGTAATCAAGGTGCCGACGAAATTGAGATCGAATACCTTTCGAACGCCGGAGAAACTCAGATCGAAGAAGCTCGTCACATTAGCATCTGCTAGATCCTCTTCACGATAGGTCTCATTTGTGGTATTCGCGCTTGGCTGATTGCCACCCGCTCCATTGATCAGAATGTCGCAAGGCCCGAATTGGCGGGTTACTTCCTGTTCAGC
>DASYFA010000060.1:0-6724 GCA_036498705.1 Paenibacillus sp. | reverse complement strand
CTGGACTGCTGTTATAGATCTTAAAGATAAGTCCAGCCATAAGTCCTGTAATGACGCCAATCAGCGTCAGGATTACTGCTACGGCGATTGATATCTCAAAGGACTCATCACCATCGAAAATAAAGAAGACGGCCCCAAGATCAAACAATATAGTGCCGATAAAGAGCCGCGGTGCCGGTAATCCGGTTAAGGCCAGCAGAACAGCGACTACATGAGCGACGAGGAACATCGCTATAGTCGCGGTGAAGAGGAACATAAGCAGATCCATCCCCAGACCGAGTCCCGTCGGCAGACCAAGTGCAGCAAGAGCAAAAGCGAACATGCCGGCCGCCCAAGGACCAGCAATGCTTATTCTCCAGAAGCGAGTATCGTATTGATATGTACGCCGGATACGGCGCATAATTCTTGAACGAAGCGGCGGTTTCCGTAAAGAAAATTCAGTTTGTAATTGTAAATCCATATTTTCTCCCGTCCTTAGATGACATTATTGTAACATTTTTAGTCCGGGAGATTCAAAGGAGAAAAGAATAAAAATACTTCCATTCTTATAGAGGTTGTTTAATGAAGATGAGATTGCCACCTCTTTAACTGTTTGTCCTTTTGTTGCTGGTTCTGAACTTAATGAAAGCATAGAAGATCAGAATGAAGAGTACTCCCAGGCATACACCAATGCTGATACGGTTTCTGGCATCGAATATGAACATTAGGGCGATCAAGGACAGACAGAAGATAGTGATCAGAGTGATATAGGGGTATCCCCATACCTTGAAGCTAGGCTCATGCGGATAATTTTTTCTGAGCTTGAACTGGGCCATACAAATACTGACCCAGACTAGAATCACGACAAATCCCGGAACCGCCATCAGCAGTCTAAATAATCCGTCCTGTGTAATATAGGCGATCATGGAACCGGCAACTAGCACAATTGCACTCAGTTTGAGACTGTTAATCGGAACGCCTCTCTGGGACAGGCGACCGAGAGCAGCAGGGGCTTCTCCGTCTTTGGCCATCGAATGCAGCATCCGCGTTGCTCCGTAAATTCCGGAATTCGCGGCGGACAGCACTGCGGTGATCAGAATGAAGTTAATAAGATGGGCCGCACCCTGTAGACCGGCTGAAGTGAGTACCTGTACAAACGGACTGGTATGCTCATTCAAGCTATTCCATGGAATTAACCCGCAAATAATTAGAATAGGCAAGGTATAGAACAGAATCACTCTTAAGATGAAGCTTTTCACGACACGAGGCAGTACCTTCTCTGCATCCTGTGTCTCAGACAGTGTCAGGCCGATTAGCTCTGAGCCGCCGTAAGAGAACATAACGACCAAGAGAGCGGAGAAGATGGCCGTCCAGCCATTCGGGAAAAAGCCGCCATTATTTGTGAAGTTGTGAAGCAATGGTGCATTCGAGCCAGGGATGATGCCGAACAAAATACATACCCCGAGCACGATAAAGACAATAATCATGGCAATCTTGATTCCAGCCAGCCAAAATTCAAATTCACCATAGCTACTAACACTCATCGTATTAATGATGATTATAAACGCGGCGCAGGCCAGGCTTAATAGCCAAAGAGGAGCATCCGGCATCCAGAATTGCAAGAAGCTCCCGGCCGCGATAACCTCAATCACGCAGACCGCCAGCCACATGAAGCAATACAACCAGCCGATTACGAAGGAGAAGCGCTCTCCAAATGCTTCGCGAATGAATTCCTTCATGTTCTTTCCCTTATAGATCGTTGCCATTTCAGCGATTGCGCTCATAACGACCAAGAGCAGGAGACCTGCGAAAATATAAGAAAAAATGACCCCAGGGCCGGCGATACCAACCGTCTCAGCGCTTCCTTTAAATATGCCTGTGCCGATTACGCCGCCCATGGCCATAAAGCTAATATGGCGCGGAAGCAGTTTCTTCTGCAAGGATGTTGGTTCTACGTTGTTTGTGTTGTTCAATCAGAGTCCTCCCAGGTGTTGTAATGAAAAAATATATCGAGTCTCATCATACAACAAATTGCAATTCGTAGAAAGTGATATAACTCTTGTTGATAAGTATCACATTTCGTTGATTGGTCAGGTAGTAAACGGTTTCATACTTCTCTAAAATGAAGTGTAGACGGAGAATGATATTGGGGAGGAACTAGTCATGGCACAGCTTTCCGTGAATCAGACGATCAAGTCTGAGCCGAAGGGGAAGTTTAAGGCGGGGCTTGTCCGGTTTTACAGGCAGCTTGATTTGCAACTCATGGTTATACCCGCTTTAATCTTAATTTTTATTTTTAGTTACATACCGATGTATGGGATTTTGATTGCTTTTCAGGATTATAAGATCGGACATAGCTTTGCGAGCAGCCCTTGGGTGGGAATGAAGCATTTTAATTATTTCTTTCACTCACCTGAATTTGGAAGAGTCATGCGCAATACGATCGTGATCAGCTTGCTGAAATTTTGTATTGGATTCCCGGCACCGATCATCCTGGCGCTGATGCTTAACGAAGTTAGAAAAGTGAGGTTCAAACGAGTCATACAGACGGTCACTTATTTGCCACACTTTATGTCCTGGGTTATCCTTGGCGGCATAGTTACCTCCTTGCTGTCAGTGGATAATGGCAGCATCAATATGCTGTTGGAGAAACTGAATTTAATCGATAAACCAATAAACTTCCTGTCGCTGCCTGAATATTTCTGGGGAATTCTTGTATCGACAAATGTATGGAAAGAAATTGGCTTCGGTTCGATAGTATATCTGGCTGCGATTGCAGGGGTAGATCCCCACACTTATGAAGCAGCATCGATCGACGGAGCGAGCCGCTTCAAGCAGATATATATGATTACGCTTCCATCGATAATGCCTGTTATCTCTATCTTTATGATTCTGTCTATCGGCAATTTGCTTAGTGCAGGCTTTGAAGATATTTTGATCCTGGCTTCAAATCCGGCGCTGCGCGATGTATCCGATGTGCTAGATACTTATGTTGTTCGGATCGGGATTGAAAATTACCGGTATTCTTATGCGACTGCTGTTGGCGTGTTTAAGGCCGTGATTAGTGTCGGCTTGCTTACAATAGCGAACTTTGTTGCTAGAAGAAGCGGCAACAGTCTATGGTAATAGGCACACGATCAGAGGAGGAATTTGGACATGCGCGATAGCCTTGGGGACCGCATTATGATCATATGCATTTATACATTTTTGATTTTGCTAGCCATAAGTACCTTATATCCTTTCTTGAACGCTCTTGCGATTTCATTTAATCAAGGATTGGATACATCCAAGGGTGGAATTACGCTTTGGCCGAGAGTATTCACTTTAGAAAACTATGATATCGTCTTTAAAGATCATCGGATGATGAGCGGATTTGTCGTCTCTGTGCTTCGTACGGTGATCGGTACGTTCTTGTCCATTCTTTGCACCGCAATATTCGCTTACGGTATGTCCAAGCGAGAGCTGATGGGCCGTAAATATTATATGGTTATGTGTGTCATTACAATGTATTTTAGCGGCGGACTTATTCCTACATTCATGTTGATTCGCAATATCGGCCTGATGAACTCCTTCTGGGTATTCATCATTCCAGGATTGATCGGGGTCTGGAATATGATCATTTTCCGTACCTTCTTTGTCGGATTACCCGCCGGTCTTGAGGAATCTGCGAAGATTGACGGATGCGGCAACTGGGGAACGTTATTTCGCATCGTGATTCCATTATCTGGTCCCGTGATTGCAACGTTAGCCCTGTTTACGGCGGTGGGACACTGGAACGAATGGTTCCTGGCCGGTATCTACATATCTGATCAGAAGCTGTATCCAATTCAAACGATACTCAGACAAATTCTGCTATCAAATATAGTTAGTGAGCAGGCATCTAGTATGGATTCCTCTTCACTTGCCCATATGCAAAGTATGAAGACGGTAACGAGCAAATCGCTATCGATGGCCACGATGATGGTAGCTACCCTTCCAATCATCTGTGTATATCCGTTCGTACAGAAGTATTTCGTGAAGGGTGTTCTGGTAGGTTCGTTGAAAGAGTAGTTTGGAGATTTTAGAGTCATTTCAGATGTTATAATGAGCATCACTTTGGTAGGGTTTAGAGCTATTGCTTTAAACATAAATAAAATTGTTTATTTGAAAGGGGAAAGATGCAGCGTATGAAGAAAAGGAGTAAGCTGATCGTTAATGTCTTGTCGGTATTGATGATAGTCGCACTTCTAGCAGGTTGTACCGGCAAAGGTGGCAACAGTGCTCAGACGACAGAGCCTAATAGCTCAAATGCAGGGAATACGCAGGAGCAGAACACGGCAGAGAATGAAGGCCCAAAACTTTATGAATTGGGTAAGGAGTCGCTGAACATTAGCTTGTTCGGCAATTACGACTGGTACACGATGCCTAAATGGGGCGATGACCAGATGTCGAAGTGGGTACAGGATAACAAGAAGTTAACGATTACCGAAGTTCCTAATGGAGGTAACGCTGCTCAAAAACTGAATACCATGATTGCTTCCGGTGATCTTCCCGACGTTATTTGGGGTGATAGAGGTCCAGACGTAGAACGTCTACGTGAAGCCGGCTTGCTCGTACCGTTAGATGATTATATTGATAAATACCCGAACTTGAAAAAATGGCTTCCTTCGAGTGCCTTGAATTTTCTCCGTTCGTCGGACGGCAAGCTGTATCAATTCCCGAACTGGTACACAAGCGGTGCAAACGGGAATGCAGGCTGGGTAGTTAACAAGAAGATCTATAAAGAACTAGGTGAACCTAAACTGGAAACTACAGATGATCTGTACAATTATTTGAAACAGGTCAAGGAGAAATTCCCGAAGGTGGTTCCGTTTGAGACCGATCTTGCTGCCGAGGGAAATGGCCTTGAACAAATTTACTCCGCATTTAAGGAAGATAATCTTGGCTTCACCAGATTTTACGCCGTTCCTGATGGAGATAATATGAAGTCGATCTATAAGGATGAACCGTTCCGTGAGTCTGTGGTATATGCCGCGAAATTGTTCCGTGAAGGCTTGATGACACAGGATGCGATGACACAAACGCGTGATCAGATCGATGAGAAGCTGATGAACGGACGTGTAGCGGTGTATGCAACATCGAATCCTACTCTATATGCTATGAAGGCTGATACGGAATTGAGTAAGAAAGATCCAGAAGACGGATATTTCATGATCTGGCCGATTTATAAGGAAGGACTGGATAAGAACAAAATTTACCCGGGAACTTTTACCTCACTAGGCTGGAACACTGCTGTAATTACAACAAGTGCGAAGGATCCAGAAGCCGTATTCGCATTTCTTGATTGGTGGACGGGTCCTGAAGGGATGACACTTCAATATTTCGGTCCTGAAGGAGAGTTCTGGCAAGGTTATGAGGCAGATGGAATCACACCTAAATTTACTGAGAACTACGCAAAGGAAAAAGATAAACTTGCAGAATTCCAGGCATTCTCAGATCCGTTTCAATGGGTAGGTAACACAGATTACATTAATAATGCGAAGGGCGGATATGAATCAACCTTGGGTGAACTGGATCGGAACTGGTCAACGTACTGGCAATATCAAATTACATGGAAAACTCAAGGAGATGCAACAGAATTCGTAAATATGATTCCACTGCCGGATTCGGATGAAGGTATCTCTCACCAACGTGCCAAAGATATTTGGTTGCAAGTACGAGCACAAACCTTGTATGCGAAGTCTGATGAAGAAGCACTTGCACTTCTGGACAAAGCTTATGATGATTCCATGACTGCTGGATTCGACAAGGTGCTTGACTACTACACAAAGAAATGGGAAGAGAATAAAGCAATCATTAACAGTAACTAATTCAATATTCTGGAAGGGACTCGTTATAAGGGTCCCTTCTTTGCTAATTTGTGACATTATTATCTGATACATCAGTATATCTATTCAATAACAATTGGACAGAGTATACTGGAATATACAACCAACTATGGGGAGGCGTTGTCAGCATGTATAAGGTGTTGTTGGCTGATGATGAGATGCTGGATTTAGAAGGCATGAAGCAGTTTATCCCCTGGTCTGACCTGGGGCTTGATGTTGTTGCGGCAGTGAGCAATGGATTTTCGGCTTGCGAAGTACTGGAACAGCAGGATATAGATATTTTAGTTACTGATGTAAATATGCCTAATATGTCTGGCCTTGAACTGGCTAGAATCGCGATAGAGAAGAGTGCCAATATCAGAATTATTTTTGTAAGTGGCTATCAGGATTTTCATTATGTAAAGCAAGCGTTGTCGCTGAAGGCCTGTAGTTATGTGCTTAAGCCTATGGACGATAATGAATTGATTGCATCACTGCAGAGCATTATTCAGGAACTCATAGAGAAGGAACGTCGCAAGGAGGCTGAGGAGCAATTCGGTCATCTGAAGCCAATGGCCAAGAACGATCTGCTCTTCCGTCTACTTGAAGGTGAACAGACCTGGGGGACGAACGAACAGATGGTGAAGCTGGTCTCAGCCTATGGGCTGAATTATCTGGAAGCTCCGTTATGTGTAGCCGTGTTGGAGATCGATGAGCTGAATATGTTGCCAGACCCAAGCGAACGGAACAGGGTTAATGAATCAGTGGACCATTCCTTGCCAGATCGGTGTCTGCAGCAGCTACAAGAAATAATTCAGGATCAGGGAGTACATTGGTGCAAATTGTCTCGCTATAGGCTGGCGGCCGTACTTCACAGCCCGTTACTAGAGCGAAGGATT
>DASYFA010000059.1:0-5715 GCA_036498705.1 Paenibacillus sp. | reverse complement strand
ACATCATATATGAGACCGACCTGACGAGGCATCCTCCTGTTTTTCCGACTTCTGCCGGCTTCCCGGGATTTATTTCCTCTAACCGATATCATATTCGCTCCCCTCCAAGCGAGTTGGACTATTTCAGTAAATCACTACGTTTGGCGGCTTGATTACAAGTCGCTTCCACTCCTTGGATCAGGACAGCACGCCCCTCATATAAATTTCTGCTTCACGTAAAGATTCCGGTGTACCTGCATCCCCCCACCACAGCTTCAATACGTCGTATTCCAGCTTGCCCTGCTCTGCATAACGATTGTTTACATCCGTAATCTCCAACTCACCCCGGGCTGAACGAGTGATGTTCTTAATCATACTGAATACCGTATAGTCATACATATAAATTCCTGTCACTGAATACCTCGACTTCGGATGCTTCGGCTTCTCATCAATATACGAAATAAGCCCAGGCTGATTCTGATCGAAGACAGGAACTCCATAACGTCTCGGATCATCTACAGGTTTAAGCAGTACTCTGGCACCACTGTGTTGCTGCTCGAACTTTTCTACATATGGTGTGAGATCATCAAGGAACAAATTGTCTCCAAGCAATACGACGAATTTCTCCCCGGGAGCAATAAATCCTTCAGCCAATTCCAGTGCTTCAGCAATTCCCCCGGCCGATTCCTGGATCCGAAAGTTGAGCTTAATCCCAAAGTTTGCGCCGCTTCCGAAGAAATCGGCAAAGAGACCTGCGGATTGCTTGCCGATAACCATGAGAATATCGATGATTCCAGCCTGGCGCAGGCGTTCTATGCCATAGCAGACCATAGGATATCGCCCGACCGGAAGCAAGTGCTTATTTACTAATCGGGTCAGCGGGTACAGTCGTGTTCCTGTCCCTCCCGCCAAAATCACACCTTTCATGAGCTCCCTCCCTAAAAAAATCATCTATATGTTCATGTTCAAAATAAGCCAGTTGTAGAACTAAATAAACTGCCAAGGGTCTATGCCCCATTTCTCAATAAACAGACCTCGGTTCCGCTTGATCAAGAAATCCCAACCTTCGGGGTGACGCTGTCTGAAGCTGGCGCTTCCGGCGTGATAGACTAAGGTATCCCCGCTAATCAGCAGGCGGTATCCATATCGCCTTGCCCTATAGCAATAATCATCATCTTCATAGTGTCCCGGTGAGAATCGCTCATCGAGAGGACCGAGTTCTATGAACAGCTTCCGCTTAAACATTAGGCACATTCCGACAAGTCTCGGTACCTCCTGCCACCGCCCAGGGGAAGAGTGATTATATTGCTCCGCGGACTCATAATACTCCGCAAGTCCATTCCAATGAATATCCACCTGCTGTCTTCCACTGCAGTAGTTCGTCACAGGTCCGACCATTCCGACCTCCTCCGAACTATAGAGTGTCGTTAGCATATTGCTGAGCCATCGCGGTGAGACAATCACGTCATTATTAAGCAGTAGAAACTGGTCGCCCGATGCAATGCTTAGCCCCCGATTGCATGCAGCCGGAAAGCCCACGTTATCAGGCATAGAAATAACAATAAGTCCTTCGCGTAAGCCGTATTCCGCAGTCCAGTCGGTCGAACCGTTATCTATAATAATGATCTCATAGGGAACCTCTGTGAAGCGTCGGATTGCCTCCACACATGGGATCAATAAATGCAGGCCGTTATATGTTGGAATAATGATGCTGGTCAAACCGAACTCGCTCAACTTCCATTCCTCACTTTCGCAAGCACACTGCGAGACATCCTCGTAAATTTCAATCGAGGACCATATATCTTCATCACTTCTGCCAATGCCTCTATATGATCACCGATAATTAATCCGCCCATCACATTGCCTCGACCTGTGTTCGTACTGCGAATACGGTTGTTCTTCAACACATTTACCGAATAGGGAGCCGTTACAGTAAGTTCGTTAACTAGGGCTAGTGCATGCGCCTTTGGAGGTACAACCAGGCTGGCGTGGCCTAACGTATCGATAGCTCTTCGGGAGAGAGCATGTGGAACTGCCGTAAGCGAATTAGCTAATAAATCCGCACGTCCAAGCGACATATTAAGAAACACCTTACTATGTGTGACGCTGTCCTGCCTCATAAATGAAGGCAAGAACGGTGTAATATTATTGAGAGCAACATCGCTCCCTTGCTCAATCGCTAGCAGAAAAGCCCCCAAATCCTCCGCAGGCAGCGGCAAGTCCCCATCGACGAACAAGACTGTATCCTGGGTCGTTATCATGGCGCCGAGAGCTCGACCCACATCATGTCCCAACCGTTCCGGGAAGCTCAGCTTAATGAGGCGAGGGTGATTCATCAATGATGTGAAGCTCCCATCGCTACATCCATTTAGTACCACGATAATCTCCCCGAATGGCAAGCGCATTAACTCTGTCAGCACTTTATTCAAGGTCTCTCTCTCATTGCTGGCGACAACTACAGCTCCCGCCGTCTTTGCAAGTGGAAGCGGAATGTATCCGCTCAACGTGCTATCCCTATCTGCATAGCCATGCACAAACGCTCTAGAAATACGGAGCAACGAGGAATACCCCATTCTGGTTCCCGCTATTTGCTCCATATACCAGGTATTGAAGCTCTGCTGCATATGGTCACAGGAGCGACTTCCTTCATCGGCAGCGGCCGACCTTCCTCCCTTCAGCGCCAATCGCTCCATCCCACCGCTCGGACTGTAGGACCGAGCGGCCATTCGATTGGCGCCTGAATAATACAACTGTTTCTTCCGCCTGGCAACATACCTCTTTCTTCTGCTGCGCTTGACTATATTGTCCCGCCGGCTTCTAGCAGCAAAGGCCACTCGCATTCTTCGTATCCGCATGTCATCACCTCACTTTGCCCCGTAGTCGGTTCAAGTCACTGTAGCCCCCGCGTTGACCGCGTTCCTGAATCAACCAATGAACCGCATCTAAATGATCACCGACTATGAGTGAGGTAAGAGGATCCTTCCCCCCTGTCCTCCTGCGCACAGGATTCGCGCTACCTACCGCGACAGTATTCGCTATTCGGATGTTCAGCCCCTTCACTGCAGCTGCGGTGTGGGCCAACGGGGGGATCTCTAGCAACTCAAATCCTATTGTGGCAAGAGCCTGTCGGCTGAGTGCATGAGGTACAGCTGTCATTGAGGCACCATGTAAATCAGAGCGCGACAGCCAAGCATTTAGCGTATACTTCGCGACAACGACAGGATGAGCCGTCTGTCTACCAACCGGACCGGAATATCCGTTCAAGGCGACGTCCACACCGGACAATACGGCTTTGACAAAAGGTCTCAACTCAGTGGCTGGAATGACCATATCCGCATCCATAAACAGTAGAACCTGCCCCCTGGCCGCTTCCGCTCCGACCCGCCGTCCAACATCATGGCCAAGCGGCTCGGCAAAGTGAATAACCCTCGCTCCAAGTGCTGAGGCGATCTCAGCTGTACCGTCAGTAGATCCGTTAGCTACTACGATCGTCTCGCTTCTCGGATGGACCTTGCTAGCTTCACGCAGAACGGAGGGCAACCGTGCTCTTTCATTCATAGCCGGAATAATAATAGAAACCGCTGGATCGTGATGATTAACGATCTTCGGCAGTATCCTTGAAGCTTGTTTTCTAGTACTTGATCCCAAGCCTCTCTTCCTTCTTCTGATCAAGCCTGCACCTCCCCGTTTTGTTGTGCCAGTCTATATAAACCAGTGTATGTTCGTGTAAAAATGACGCAACGGCAAATGTACATTCATGTAAATGCAAAAGAATAGGTGCGTAAGTTTCTTACGCACCTATTCTTGCAAGTCTATTCAATACCTTTCATTAAATCTCCCCACCGTTCGGCTGTATGCTTCCAACGGAATCTACTGCGGGCAAGTTCACGCCCAGTACATCCCATTTCCCTGCATACCTCTTCATTACTAAGCAAGTAAGATACGTGCTCAACAAGGCTATGCTGGAGGGATCCCGGCTGCAGTAGTAATCCAGACTGCCCATCCGATACAACTTCGGGGATCCCTCCGGTGTTGGTAGCAACAACCGGTATAGCAGCGGCCATCGCTTCAACATTGACCAGACCAAAAGCTTCTTCCTCACCGGAGGGAACAACAACGACATCAGCCAAATTATAGTAATCAGCAACTCTAGGATATTCAACATATGGCAGGAAGGCGATATGATCCCGATACGGTTCAGCCAGCTTCTTCAGCTCCCGGACGTAGGCAGTCTCCCGCTGAATCCCATAAAACGCACTACCTACAATAACCAGCATTGCATCTGGTACTCGCTTCTGAATTGCTGGCCAAGCATTCAATATATGATGAACACCTTTAGCCGGCAGCAGCCTGCCTACATAGAGAACAACCTTACGGTTCTCCCAACCGAAATCAGCCAGTCTAGCCCGACGGAGCGATTCGCCTAACGGAGTCCAGCGAGGTATGAAATCCTCTAGGCTTACCCCTAATGGGTTTACTAGGATCGGAACCTGTAGGTCCGGGAATCGAAACAACAGCTCTGAGCGCAAGTATTTGCTATTCACGACAATGCCATCTACCTCATTCATCCAACGGGAAGTCTCGGCCAGCGGGCTATAGGTCGTACTTATAAATGTTGTCGAATGGAGTGTCAACAGAACACGGGTGAACGGGAGCTTGCTCTTGATTTGATAAGCCAATCTGGGGCGGTTATGCACATCTACGGTATCCGGACGCCATTTACGGAGGTGCTGCAGGATCGATTGCAAGTAACGTCGCCCACCTGGCATGCGGTAGCACGGAATATGCCCTACCATGCCTATATTCGGGAGCTTACTATCGGACAGCCCAAATATGCGAATTTTCAATTGATCGGATGCTAGCGGTACTACCTTTTCAATCACTCTCTCTACCGAACTGCTCCTGCCTGATGGAATGATGAAGGAACCGGGAGTAATCACCGCTACCTTGTGTCGCTCCAGCACAGACTTTTGTTCCCGTTCTGCCGTGACTATACTATTCATTTCCAGCCCTCCGTATAAATCTCTTCAAGTCCACTTTTGATCACGAAGTAACTGGACTTTTTGAACACTCACTTATAGATAAATATACGACCACAACTTGCAAAACGTGCATATCGAGAGTGATTATAAAACAGGCTGTTACCACAGAACAGTCGTCCACGCTTTTGGGTCAGGCCAACATAGAGTGTTAAAGAAGCCTCAGTAGGAAGGAGGGACACCATGGGACCAGACCAAATTGGTATTTTACTTAATTCCAATATGTATCGTGGTATTCCCACAAGACGTACTGGTCAGGAATCGATAAATAACTACGAGGAAGTCGCTGAGGAATTCGATCTCATTCCCTGTTTCCTCCGCTTGGGCGATATTGATCTGAACCAAGGGAAATGCATCGCCTATATGTACAACGGCCGGGAATATGCCAAAACGATCATTACTATTCCGAAGGTTATCCATAACCGGGCTCTCTACACAGATCCGGCCGCCCACAGGAATGTCCTTCAGCTTATATCACAAGGAACAAGTGTGTTTAATGCCAACAATCGATATCGGAAGGATCTCATCCACAAAATGCTGTGGGATAATAAGTATCTTCGTAGTTACTTACCAGTCTCTGTCTCGGCAACATCCTCCGGACTGCAGCAAATGATGGAGCAGTATTCCGATCTTATTCTCAAGCCAGTACGCGGATCAGTAGGCCATGGTATCATCCGATTGCAAAAAGGAAACAAAG
>DASYFA010000058.1:0-4223 GCA_036498705.1 Paenibacillus sp. | reverse complement strand
CTGACTACCTAGGTCAAATCCAGATGCGGATAGCTAATGAAAATGATGCATGGAGTAACTGGCAGGCGTATACCCCAGTTGTTACCTGGACGCTTCCGGCTGGAAACGGCTCGAAAAAAGTGTTGCTGGAACTACGGGATGAGGCAGGTAATATCTGGACAACTTCGGCTTCGATCACACTATTTATGGAAGCGCCAGTCGTTTCAGAACCTAACTCCCCTTCTATAGAATCGCGGCCAACCCCAGATCCTCCGGAAAAGCCCGATCAGCCGATTGAAGGGGTAAAGGATTCTGAGGAGCCAGTTGCAGAAGTCAGTCCATTTACCGATATCTTAGGGCACTGGGCGGAAAGTTACATTAAGAAAGCTGTTTCATCCGGTATCATTAACGGTAATACGGATGGAACGTTTAAACCGGATGCTGCCATAACTCGTGCAGAATTTACGGTCATGCTGATGAGAATGTTAAAGGCGGAAGGACAAGGTTCGGAACTTTCCTTCGTCGATGAGTCTAGAATTGGCTCCTGGGAGAGAAACGCAATTGCTCTTGCGGTGAAAGCGCAGGTTGTCGCCGGGTACTCGGATGGTCATTTTCGGCCCAATGCGGCAATTTCTCGTGTTGAGATGATTGTCATGATTGCTAGAGCACTCGAGCTCCCGATTGATAAAGATGCTAAAACTGATGATTCTGACATTCCTCAGTGGGCCAAGGGAGCAGTAGAAGCTTTACGCAGATCAGGCTTGATGCCAGAAATTAGCGGTAATCAGCTTACTCCTAACGCATCGGTTACCCGGGCAGAAGCTGTAAAAATGATCATCGAAGTCATGCAAACAGAATAGCGCTAGCCAATAGACCGTATCCTTGTAAAGGAGCGGTCTATTGGCTTGTATTGCGCACATTTACAGTGAATTTCCGTAGGATAGAAAATTATAGTAGTAATTCCGAGTATTCTGATGTACAATGGCAGAAATAAAAATTTCGGAGATGCCGTAGAGCATAAAAGTCTAGGAAGGGTTGGGCATCATGATTACTTTATCTAATATCCAAGTTACCTTTGAAACTGCGTCGCAATCGGTTACTGCCGTTCAGGATGTCAGCCTGCACGTTGATGCGGGAGACGTATACGGCATTGTCGGCTACAGTGGGGCCGGGAAGAGCACGCTGGTTCGTGTGATTAATTTGCTGCAGCGGCCTACGGCGGGAAGTGTAGAGGTGAATGGTCAGGATCTGTTGGCCTTACAGCCCAAGGAGTTGCGCTCGGCCAGGAAGAAGATCGGGATGATCTTCCAGCATTTTAATCTGATGAACTCCAGAACGATCTATGACAATGTGGACTATCCCCTGAAGAGCTCCAAACTCTCTAAGCGCGCGAGAGACCAGAAGGTTAAGCAATTGCTAGAGCTAGTCGGCTTATCGGATAAACTGAATGCTTATCCCTCCCAATTGTCAGGCGGGCAGAAGCAGCGGGTAGCGATAGCCAGAGCGCTGGCCAATGATCCGGAAATATTGCTATGCGATGAAGCAACTAGTGCCCTGGACCCGAAGACGACGTTATCTATTCTGGAATTGCTGAAGAAGTTGAATCAAACGCTGGGGCTGACGATCGTCATTATTACACATGAAATGCAAGTCGTAAAAGAGATCTGCAACAAGGTTGCTGTGATGGAAGCCGGGCAAATTATCGAGCAAGGCGATATCGTCTCGATCTTCAGCCGTCCACAAACCACGTTGGCCCGCGATTTCATTAACACGGCTACTCACATCGATCAGACGCTGGAGAAGCTCACATTGCACCCATCACTAGTTCATCTGAAGGATAACGATATGCTGTGCAAGATCTCTTATATCGGCGATAGCACAAGTGAACCGGTGATTTCTGAGCTTACCGCCCGTTACCGCGTGAAGACGAATATTCTTTTCGCTAATGTGGAGATTTTACAGCAGACCCCGATCGGCAATCTGATTGTTGTTATGTCAGGGTCCACCAGCGATCTGGAGGAAGCTCTGCGATACTTGCAGTCGGCTCAAGTAGACGTTGAAATCATAGATTCCAGACTTCTTCAGAACAGTAAGGTAGGTGATCCGGTATGAGTGAGTTTTTTACGAAAAATTTCTCGAGCATCTGGAATATAAGAGAGGATATATTGTTAAGCACTTATGAGACGATTTACATGGTGGTTGTTACCTCCTTATTTTCTGTTTTATTTGGGATATTGCTTGGCGTCACACTTGTTGTGGTAGATAAGGGAGGCATTTTAGAGAACAGACCGGTCTATAGCGTCCTGGAGAAAATCATAAATTTGTTCCGATCCATTCCGTTCATCATTCTTATCGCGGTTGTCGTACCGCTGACCCGTCTTATTACGGGCACATCGATCGGCATGAATGCGGCAATCGTGCCTCTGGTCATTGGTATCGTGCCTTTCTATGCCCGGCAAATACAAAATGCGCTGGTGGAAGTTGATCCCGGGATCGTTGAAGCAGCACAGTCCATGGGTTCGGGGCCGATCGAGATTATTTTTCGCGTATATTTAAAGGAAGGCTTGACCGGGATTATCCGTGCTTCCTCGGTAACGATCATTAACCTGATCGGACTGACGACGATGGCTGGTGCGATTGGTTCGGGTGGCTTGGGCAGCCTGGCGATCAATAAAGGGTATAACCGATTCCATTCGGAGATTACGCTCGTGGCTACGATTCTGATCTTAATTCTAGTGTTCGTGTGCCAATTCATTGGGGATTATTTCACCAAGAAGTCGACGCATTAATAGGAGAGTTTACTAGGGTTTACCACAGTATACCGCCTCTAGCGGAGTACTGAATCAAATATATAACACTATAAAAAAAGGACTGAAGAACAATGGCAAAAGTAGAAAGTTTCCAATTGGACCACACAATCGTAAAGGCACCTTATGTCAGAGCGGCAGGGCTTGAACATGATGAAAAGGGCAGCACCGTGCAAAAATATGATTTGCGCTTCCTACAGCCGAATAAAGATGCGATTCCGACGGCAGCGCTCCATACGCTTGAGCATTTGCTCGCTACCTATATGAGAGATGAAATTCAAGGAATTATCGATATTTCTCCAATGGGATGCAGAACGGGCTATTATCTGATTCTCTGGAATGAGCATACTCCGGAAGAAATCGCCTCTGCATTAGAGAAAACTTTGAAGCGTGTATTGGAGACAACAGTGGTTCCGGCTGTATCTGCATTGGAATGCGGCAATTACAAGGATCACTCTCTCTTCTCCGCACAGGAGTACGCGAAGATAGTACTGGAAGCCGGAATTAGTAGAGATCCATTTGAAAGAGTTCTGTAAAAACTATGATTACGCTGGATTTATCGTATCAGACGGCGGTTGTCACCGGCGGCAATTCGGGGATTGGACGAGGCATCGTGCAAATTTTGCTGCAGAGCGGGGCCAGAGTCATCTCTGCTGATCTAGCCTATGAAGAGGACTATAGGGGAGTAGACGGACAGTTATTCGAGTCCCGTTTGGATTTGTCCAAATCGGAGGATATCTCCCGCTGGTCTAAGATTGTCTTAGAACAAGTTGGTGTTCCGGATATCGTCGTGAACTGTGCCGGCACTTCCACGATGGATTACGTAATTGACAGCAAGCTAGAGGATTGGGAGAAGGTATTTTCTATTAATTCTACAGGGCTGTATCTTGTATCGAAAATATTTGCTAAAGCCATGGTCGATGCTGAAAAGCCAGGTAGGATCATCCAAATGGCTTCGCAGGCTGGCAAGA
This sequence comes from Paenibacillus sp., assembly GCA_036498705.1. Classification (GTDB taxonomy): domain Bacteria; phylum Bacillota; class Bacilli; order Paenibacillales; family Paenibacillaceae; genus Fontibacillus. The sequence goes on along the minus strand of DASYFA010000058.1, from coordinate 466 downwards.
ATGGTTACCGGGCCATGGGCGGATATTGCGCGTCGAAGCATGCGGTTCTTGGTTTGACTAAAGTGATGGCGATTGAGCTAGCGCGGTATAACATCCTCGTCAATGCGGTATGTCCGGGCATCGTCGAGACACCGATGAAGCTTCGGGAGCGGATCGAAGGCGGAATTATTCGCGGTATGACCGCTGAGGAGATCTATGCAGAGGACTGTTCCCAGGTTCCGCTAGGGAGAACCGCCGAGGTTCAGGATGTTGCCAATGTCGTGCTGTTCCTGGCCAGTCCATTGTCCTCGTATATGACAGGGCAGGCCATCAACGTAACCGGTGGTATGACCATGCACTAGGAGAAATTTATACGAGTTGAGCTATAGGTTGTATGGATGAAGGCAGCCGGGTGAAATGTTCTTCCGATCGCTGTTCTTCGCGGATTTCTTGATTTACCAAATTCAAGCACGGTAGAAATCCACTC
>DASYFA010000057.1:0-5054 GCA_036498705.1 Paenibacillus sp. | reverse complement strand
TATGGATTTGTAATCCTAACAATCCGACGGGGACTATCGTACCTGAGGCGGATTTGATCGCTTTTCTGGACCGTATTCCTGGCCAAGTGCTCGTCGTTCTGGATGAAGCATATGCCGAGTTTGTTACTGATCCGTCTTATGCAAATGGTATCCAGCTGTTGGATAAATATCCGAACTTGGTTGTACTGCGCACATTCTCCAAAATCTACGGTCTGGCCTCCTTGCGCATCGGTTATGGTGTGGGCCAGCCTGCGGTTATCAAACTAATCAATCAGGTGCGTGAGCCATTCAACACCTCCCGAATCGGTCAGGCTGCAGCGAGAGCATCAATTGCAGATCATCAGTTCGTAGCAGAATGCCGCGAGAAGAATGCTAAGGGAATTGAATACTTATATGGTGAATTCGATCGTCTGAAACTGTCATATTTCCCGGCTCATGGCAATTTCATTATGGTGGACGTGGAGACTCCGGCACAAGAGATGTTCCAAGAACTGCTTAAGCTAGGAGTCATTATACGCGGCGGCTTCTCTAAATATCCGAATTACATTCGGGTAACGGTTGGTTCAGAGGACCAGAATCAGAAGTTTATTGCGGCTCTGGAGCAGGTGCTTCAGCAGCGCAAGGTACGAGTCTAGCGAATGCATACATTAGCCATAAATGACCTCAATGAGCTTTGACCAGTATCCAGTTAAATATGAAGTAAATAATCTTAGTAGAAATTGAGTGAATATTTATGACTACAAAAATTGCAATATTTGGTGTAGGGTTGATCGGTGGGTCGCTTGCCCTCTGTTTCCGCGGCAAGCCAGGGATTGAGGTTGTTGGCCACAGTCCCCGTTCCGGATCGCTTGAAGTGATGCTGGATCGCGGTGTCGTAGATGCCGCGACCCTATCTATGGAAGAAGCGGTGCGTGACGCCGATTTTATCTTTCTGTGTGTCCCAGTAGGTAATCTGGAAGAGTACCTTGAGCAGCTGTATGAACTGCCGCTTAAGCCAGGCTGCATTATTACAGATGTAGGTAGCACGAAGGCTTCGATCGCTGCTGCGGCAGAGAAACTGTCGCGGCCGGACGTGTATTTCATCGGCGGCCATCCAATGGCTGGCTCAGAAAGATCAGGTGTGGAGGCAGCCTCGACACTGCTGTTCGAGAATGCTTATTATGTTCTAACGCCGGCAACCGGTGTTCCAGATGAGGCTTTTGTCAAACTGGAGCAACTTCTGCAATATACAAGGGCGCAGGTCGTTCGGGTTAATCCTGTTCAGCATGATGAGATCGTTGGTGCGATTAGTCATTTGCCGCATATCATTGCGGTAGCGCTTGTGAATCAGGTGTGTGATTATAATGCCTCCAACGGCTTGTACCGGACCCTTGCTGCAGGTGGATTTCGCGACATTACGCGGATTGCTTCCAGCGATCCGATCATCTGGCGTGATATTCTGCTAAGCAATCGCGACGTGGTGCTGTCGCTGCTTAAGGATTGGAATGAAGAGATCGGTGGCTTCATCTCCATGCTGGAGGACAGGAATGGGGAGGGGATCGTCGATTCCTTCGTCAAAGCAAACCGATTCCGCAGCGAGCTTCCTGAGCGTCGCAAAGGCATGATTTCCTCGCTGTTCGATTTGTATATCGATGTCCCAGACCATCCGGGAATTATCGGGCTGATTACGACGGAGCTTGGTGATCAGAACATTAACTTGAGTAATATTCAGATTGTCGAGAGCAGAGAAGATGTACCTGGACTGCTGCATTTGTCCTTTCGTCAGGAGAGCGCTATGGAGCGAGCTAAAGAGCATTTGCAATCGATGGGCTATACAGTATATGTCTAATCACTATTCTTATAAACGGAACGGAAAGCGGGGTCTTTATGACCCTGCTTTTTGATATTTTTATCAAATACATCATATGGAAAATTTGCAGTTTACCTACAATGTAAGCGCTAAAAAAATGTGTTGACAGAATGAAAACGGATACATTATAATAAAAGCACAGTATGGTTTCTCTCCACTCCTATCCAATATCTGTTGCTCGCTAGTGAGCATGCGTCACTTCAATTACGAAGTGACGTTTTTTTTTATTTTGGTTAGATCCGTTAAATCTATTTCAGCAATTGGGCGAACACGACGAGTCGCATCTCATGCTCTTTTTTCTTACGGCTGTATCTTCCTGTGCAAGTAATCAGATTGAGTCTGTGCTCGTCCGTATCACCGAAGATTCTTTCCAGTGGTGCTTCAGCCGTAATGAAGGTTTCGACGCTATCAACAACATAAGTCAGACGTTGACCTGTGTTATTTGAGACGATGATGACGTCACCCGGAAGGAGCTTCTTTAGATTAAAAAAGATGGCCGGGCCGGTATAGCTGTCCACATGCCCGTCCATAATAACGTTTCCTTTGGCTCCGGGAAGAACACCGGGTTGTAGAATACCAACGATATCCGTATCCCTAGGTACATCCATACTCCCATCTTCTGCTACGCCAACTGGCATGATTCGTGCAAAGACGTTAATACTTGGGATATATAGATGATTAGGCAAGAATGGCTCAGTAGGGGGAGTATGTACTGAGTATTCAGAAGCCTTATGTGAATCGTCAGTCTGTATTAATTTACTGTCAGTCTCCACCTTGGACGAAGCCTGAGGAAAATCGGTTGGAGCCTTCTGTATTTGTGCAGACTCTGGGGCTGAACAACTTGAGCATGTAAAGGCAATAAGCATCGTAATTATCGTGAGCTTCCATCGTAGCATATTCATCTTGATAAATAATAGAAAGAGGGGAGTCCCCCTCTCTCAGCTCCTCTATTCTGTTTGTTCGCTTGCGCCACCGAAGCCTGTACGAGGCATTTCAGTAGCCTTTGTCTTGATGCTCTTTGCCTTGATACTCTTCGCATGTACTTTATGCTTGGCTGCTTTTTCCTTATGCATGTGCATTTTTTGCTCGTGTGCCTTGTGCTCATGCGCCTTAGTTTGATGGGCAGGAGCGGCACTAGCAGCTGATGCGAAGGACAGCAGAAGAGTAGCGGATAGCAGGACAGCAGATAGTTTTTTCATTTGGCTATTCCTCCAATAGTTTTTTATTCCCCGGGAATTATCGTCCCCCAAAATACTTTTTATATATATGGGAAAATACGGTGCCCTCATATCTTGCATTCGGACACCGAGAATATCTTGCGTGATAACGGGATACATTGAACTTTAACAAATACTTATGAAGGGAATTAGTTGCATGATTTATATTTACAATTGTTATGGGGGAACACATACATCGGTTCTAGCTGCGGCTTATCACTTAAACCGACTTCCGCGAGATCGCAAACCAACCAAGGAAGAGATTCTGAATTCATATTTGTTCGATAAGTTGCTTCCGCAGGAACACGGGAGATTGATTCATCATGGGAGGGATGATCAAGGTAATGATGTTTACAGTGTGGGGCGGGGCAATTCCAAAGCGGTTATTCCGGCTATTTCCAGCTCATTTCAACTGTTGGCGGATAAAGAAAAACTGTCGGAGAAGGTCGTATTATCTAACACTTCACCAACAGTTCCTTGGGTGATGACCATTGGGGGCTTCTGTTCAAGACAGCTCAGACTAACGACTATTGGCCGGGCACTTCTGGTGCTAGGGGCTCAGCAAACATATAAAAATATTATACAGTTGGTTGAGGTAACGACCCGAGCAGGCGATACCTTATCCCCAGAAGTACAGGTGCTGAACAATAAGGAAATAAAACCCTAAAATGAGTAATGCAAACAGCTTAAAGCGGAGTTGGTCCAGAAGTGTAATCGGCAATCTCCGTCGACCCGAAAAATATTAAGCCAAATACGACAATCAAAATAACAAGCTCAGCAAATCTTTCTCCATCAAATTCTTCCATCTTTGAGGCCCCCTTTACGTGAAACTGTGCGCATTTAATCTGTCATTTTCTTCATTGCGGCAAATACATCATTAAATGTGAGATCACCATTGTTCTGAAAAAATGAAACTAGCGTATCTATATTCGATCCGTTGTCGGAGCCAAGTGTTTTGTATTTGCCAATCAAGCTGATGGTGACAGAAGCTTCCCTGAACAATTCGATCGCGTCTACTTTTAATTTACCGGTTAACAGCAGGGCGGCAACAGCGGCTTCGATGGTCCCGGGTTTTTGCTGTTTTGATTTGGAAGATTTGCTGCTTGTATTACTGTTTGAGTTGCTGTTTGAATTGCCATTTTTAGAGCTGCTATTTCTGGATTTGTTGCTTTTGCCGGGAGAAGACATGCTATTACCTTCTTCCGTTTGTGAAATTGTGGGTACGCACTATATAGTGCTTGTTCAAAATATCCGACTTTAAACAGCGAGAAAGGTTAGATGGAATTAGGGACTGGGGGGACTTTTTGAACTTCCTCCATAAATATATTTTATGCCGCGATAAAGGTTTGTGTTATCCTATTTGGCTATATGAAGTTGTCTTAGCCTAGACATATTTTTATACTTCCTCCTTCTATGGTATAATATTGAAGGATTGCAATATGAATTGATAATAACGTCATCAAATGGATGTTTTTTAATTATTACATAAGCAAACCGCAACTTTTTTAATCCTGTTCGGTAATAATGTTATAAGAATCGAACGGGGAATAAGCGCATGGATGGGCGAGGAGGTTCGCACTTACAATGACGGATTCCCAGATGATTCGTGAAATAAAAGAAGGCAATACCGAGTTATACTCGGAGTTGATGCGAAGGTATCAACGCAAAATTTTGGCATTTGTATATCACATGTTAAAAAGCGCTCAATTGGAATTGTTGGCAGAAGATATTTGTTCTGAGACTTTTTATAAAGCATTTCGAAGTTTGCACTCTTTCCGTGAAGTGGATGCTTCCTTCTCTACCTGGCTTTATACGATTGCAAGAAATACCGTTCTAAGTGAATTGCGTAAGCAGCGAAGCGGCAATGTGCCGTTAGAGGAGAGTGGATACATACCGGTTGCTCCGCACGAGCTTGTTCCTGAGCAGGCAGTTCTGCGAAATGAACGCGTCGTACTCGTGCGCGAAGCGATTAACAACCTTCCGGAAAA
>DASYFA010000056.1:0-3658 GCA_036498705.1 Paenibacillus sp. | reverse complement strand
GATAAATGAAGATGACCGTGAGTTTTTCACAAGCTTGAATTCTCGCGATTACTTGCGTGTATTGATCCTTGCGGCAGATTGGTGTGGCGATGTTGTCCGCAGTGTGCCAGTGGTATTCCATGCACTTGAGGAATCGGGTCTGGAGACAGAAGTGCTCATTCTTGAACAGCATCAGGATACGATGGATCATTTCCTGACGATGGGGGGACGCTCCGTACCGATTGTTATTTTTACGGACATGGGTGGACATGTACTTGGCAGCTGGGGACCGCGTCCACAGCATGTACAAGCACTGATGATTCAGTTTAAGCAGGAGAACCCGGACCGGGAAGCGCCTGATTATCAAGACAAGATCAGTGTAGTGAGACAGCAAATGGCTGACAAATATAAGGAAGGGGACGGAGTGAATGCGTCGGTCGTATCCGAACTGCGCGCACTTATCTCCGGTTTTAAAATCGTATGTTAAGAATAGAGACTTTCTCCCTTGGACCATTACAGACAAATGCCTATTTATTACGGGGAGAAGATGAGAAAAAGGCGATTATTATTGATCCAGGTATGAATCCTGGGCCTCTTTTGCGCAAGATCGAAGGACTAGAGATTGAAGCAATACTACTGACACATGCCCATTTCGATCATATTGGTGGAGTGGATGAGATTCGCAAGCTGAAGAAGTGTCCGGTTTATTTGCACGCGCTCGAAAGCGAGTGGCTGACGACTCCTAAGTTGAATGGTTCACTAATGTGGCCGCAGGTCAGTGCTCCGATGGCGCTTGAGCCAGCCGAATATGATCTTGCGGAAGGGCAAAAGTTAAATCTGATCGGCCATGAGTTCACGGTATATCATACGCCAGGACATTCGCCGGGCAGCGTAAGTTTCTTATGTGGTAAGGATTTATTCTCAGGTGATGTGCTTTTCCGTATGGGGGTAGGGCGTACTGATTTGCCTGGAGGGAGAGAGGTAGATCTGTATAATTCAATTCGCGGCAAGCTGTTCCGTCTCGCGGATGATGTGATCGCCTACCCAGGGCATGGACCTAAGACAACGATCGGTTATGAGCGTGTGAACAATCCATATTTGACATAAGCTGGGCACGAGCGACTAAACCAGCAATTTTGTTACAAATTCATACACAAAAAGTACAAAGATACTGGACAAAAGTGCATTCACTTGTTAAAATATAATCATTAAATATTTGTAACTTTTGCGAAGCACGCAAGCTGAGGAGTATTCCCGGTTTGCGTTCTTTTTTTTGTTTTATAATGCGTGTTCAAACTCGGACCCTAGCTTCATACAACTGAAGCGTTTTGAAAAAACGCACATCAAATCATAAGCTTCGGTGCTGAAAACCGGACGAGCGAAGAGGACTTTTTGAACAACATCTATAGCGGTTTCGGTTTTTTTAGCTTCTGAAATACGGTGAACGGATCGTTCGAGAGGTAAAAGGAGGCAAATCAATGAAAAGCCGGTTGTCGCATATAACAGATGCTAGTCAGTCTTTGGGATATTCACAGGAGGATAAGGGGCAGAGCCACAGTCCCGAAGATTCAAACAAATACATACATGATAAAGGACGATTGCTCTTATGGGATCGTCTTGTGCTCCGTTCAGGTACAATTCGGCAGCCCTGGCATGAAAAGCTCTGTGAGCACCGGAGGATTAGATATTGAGTTCAACTTGCTAGTTTCTGGACACGATAGAATAGCAGCGAGGGTCGCTGATGTTCTATCGTGTCTTTTTTTCGCATGAGAATGACTATCCTATACAATTCAAACTTATATAGCTGACTGATGTCCTTATTCTCAAGGATGAATACCTGCAAATGTGCATCTTTTTAAGAGGATAGTCGGCTCAGAACGCGCTATTCCTGCAAAAATGCAGTTTTTTCGTCGATATATTAGAAAATTGGATATGATTATCTTGAAATTCCTGCACTTTTGCAGTTATTTAGTGAATATCGATCATTCGTTTAATAAAAGGATGCAATTTTGCAGTTATTCTCAGCATTTTGTGAAAATACGCAGTTCGAAGAGTACTTTCACAGAGGATCACGGTCAGAGGAGAGATAGGTAAAAATAATTATTTTTAGCGAATTGAACGAAATAGAGTAGTAAATCGTAATATAGATGTTTACCGGTAAAACAAGAGGGGTGCTTGGATGGAGCAAATGAAGGAACGGATAATTGAGGCGAAAAACGGGGACGATGCTGCCCTTGCTTCGCTCATTCATGAGCACTATTCCTTCGTATTTAAATATTTGGTGAAGGTCACGATGGACACGAAGCTGGCTGAGGATTTGACGCAGGATACGATGCTGCGGTGCATAGAGAAGCTCGAGTATTATGATGGTAGCTCGGCCTTTTCATCCTGGCTGATTACGATTGCTTCGCGTCTATTCATAGATAGGACCCGGCGCAAGAAGACGGAAAGGCAATGGATGAAGAAGGAGGGCGAAGCGCGTTCCTTACGTTGGCAGTTCACACAGGTTCAGGAGGAATGGTCGGAAGCGCTGGAGATGTTATCTAGGCTGCCTTCAGAGCAGCGGATCGCCATCTTGCTTAAGCACTACTACGGATACAGTTATGACGAGATCGGAGATATGTTGAAAATTTCGTCCGGAACAGTCAAATCTCGCGTTTCCTACGGACTAAGCGCGTTGCGAAAGGAGCTCAAAAATAATGGGATATAATCACATATCCGATGACGATGAAGATCAACTGCTTACCGGTCTGCTCGGAGATTTAAGGAAAATCGATCAAGTTGTATCACCGAGTCAAAACTTTACTCCTGAGGCATGGATGGGAATCGTCCATGATAAGCGAAGAGAGCGCAGGCGCTGGAAGCAGTGGGAGACGGTGTTGTTTGTCGTCGTCGCCCTTATGCTGTCTCTTGGCGGAGGTTGGTTCCTATATCGTGAGCCGCTGCTATTCGTCGTCCTTCAAGTGATAACCGCTGTCATCGGGCTAAGTATTGTCGTGTGGGCAACGCCTAAACTCTGGAAGGAGGGGCGTGAATGAAGACTGACAGTTTGCCTATTTGGGTCTGGTTGCTAGTCGGATTAACTTTGTTAACCCAGGGGATATTCATGTTCCTAGATGCGCGTAGAAGGGGAAGAAAGGCCTGGCTGTGGGGACTCTGGGGACTTATTAACTTCCCGCTTCCCTTAGTGGTATATTCGATTGCCGTCATATGGTTGGATAGCCGGAAGAGTAAGAAGTCCGGGAAATAGATAAGTATGAAGAAGTGAGGGGATCTTGATGGATATTCAGTGGCAGCTGATAGCTCCTGTTATTTTACTGCAATTGATACTGGTCGTCATTGCGCTCGTATCGCTGGCCAGGGCGGAGGCGGAGACGATCCGTGGTTCGAAGTTGCTGTGGGTCATCATTATTCTATGTGGAAGTATCATCGGCAGCATTGTATATTTCGTAGCCGGTAGAAAGGACTATGGGGCATGATCGTTCAAGTTAATCAGTTAACAAGAAAGTTTGGAGAACGCACTACAGTGAAGGGAATATCCTTCGCGTTAGAGAAGGGAAGTTGCACAGCGCTGCTTGGTCCCAACGGGGCAGGTAAGACGACTACATTGCGGATGCTGGCGGGGCTGCTTGCACCCAGCAGTGGAACGATAACGAGATCAGGATTGGATCATAGTAAT
>DASYFA010000055.1:0-4819 GCA_036498705.1 Paenibacillus sp. | reverse complement strand
AGCAAATCCGACATGGAATCTTGAATTCAGCCGGGCCTTCCGGTGCTCACGTACCAACTACGTACGCTCCGCTCCTCATGCCCTAGCTTCATTCAACCTTCTCGGTGCTGAAAACCGTACTTTTTGAACACGAACTAAAGGCAGAAATGAATCGAACGTCCCCTGGGTGAATATTCCGGAAGGGCGTTCGATTTGTTTTTACCAAGGATGGTGAATTCAGCGCGGATGTTCCGTATAATGGATAATTGAGGAGAGGTATCTATCGGGAGGACAAGCGATGAGCGTTACGACAGGAATTCATCATATTACAGCTATTGTGGGGGATGTTCAGGAGAGTGTAGATTTTTATGCCGGTGTTCTTGGTCTAAGACTCGTGAAAAGAACGGTTCATTATGAAGCACCGGATCTATATCATCTATATTTCGGCAATGAGAATGGAGACCCGGGAACGATTATGGCATTTTACCCGCTGGGGAGTAACCATCAGGGGATTCTTGGCGGTGGTCAGGTTGGGGTCATCGTGCTCGCGGTTCCGCCGGGAAGCATGTTTTATTGGCGGCAGAGGTTAAAGGACTTCGGAATTGCATATATGGATCTGTTTCGTTTTGAAGAGGAATATGTCCGGTTCGCCGATCCGTCCGGTCTGTTGATCGATCTGGTTGAGCGTAGTGAAGGGCCGTTCAGTCTGTGGCAATTTGGTGGTATCCCTGAAGGATACGCGATTAAGGGACTAGCGGGTGCGTTATTGTTCAGCTGCAATAGCGCAAAGACAGCAGAGGTCCTTCAGGAGGTTCTCGGTTTGGATTATATCGGCGAGGAAGAAGGACTACTGCGTTTCAAGGCGGACGACAGCCTCGGTAATATTATCGATTTGAATGCGGAGAACTTACAAAGGGGTTGCAGTGGTGCTGGGACCGTTCACCATATGGCCTGGCGGACGAAGGATAAAGAGGAGCAGATGAAGTACCATGAGCTACTCGAAGTGAGCGGTATGGAACCAACGCCGGTCATCGACCGACAATATTATAAATTCCTATATTTCCGCGAACCAGGAGGGATACTGTTCCAGGTAGCCACGGACGGGCCGGGATTTGATTATGACGAGGCTCCGGAATCTCTAGGCAAAGAACTTATGTTGCCAGATATGTATGAGGATGAGCGAGAGAGGATTGAGAAGCGCCTCAAGCCGTTCCAGGTCAGAGCTGTTAAACCAGCGGGGAAATAGTGCTTGATCGATAAGCCGTTCGGGTGTAACTTTATAAAAACGATCGAAGCAAAGTGAGGAGAAGAGGATGAGCCATACGGAACGGCGAGCAGTTGGGATGGAGGATATCGTACGCGCTAATCATGTTCTGAAAGAAGTTGTAAAACGTACACCGCTGCAATTGGATGCGGCGCTGTCTGCCAAATATGAGTGTAATGTCTACTTGAAACGTGAGGATTTGCAGATTGTTCGCTCCTTTAAAATCCGCGGTGCCTACAATATGATCCGCAGTCTGAGCCAGGAGGAGCTGGACAGAGGGATCGTATGTGCCAGTGCAGGCAATCATGCGCAGGGGGTTGCTTTCTCATGTAATGCGCTGGGAATCCAGGGCAAAATATATATGCCGAGCACTACGCCAAATCAGAAAGTTAAGCAAGTGAAGCGCTTTGGCGGTTCTGCGGTAGAGATTATACTGACCGGAGATACTTTTGACGATGCGTTTGCAGATGCGATGAAGGCATGTAAGGAAGGCGGAATGACGTTTATTCATCCTTTTGATGACCCGAAAATCGTGGCAGGCAACGGAACCATTGGAATGGAAATAATGGAGAGCCTTGATGCACCAGCGGATTATATCTTTGCCACAATCGGAGGCGGGGGCCTGATCTCTGGAGTGAGCACGTATATCAAGACCGTCAGTCCGGAGACGAAGGTGATCGGTGTGGAACCAGCCGGGGCTGCATCAATGACGGAGGCTCTAAAGCAGAAGCAAGTCATAACACTGGAGGAGATTGATAAGTTCGTCGACGGCGCCGCGGTGAAGCGAGTCGGGGATCTGAACTACGCGATTTGCGCGGAGCTTCTTGATGATATTGTTAAGGTTCCCGAAGGAAAGGCTTGTTCGACGATTCTTGAGCTATACAATGACAGTGCAATCGTGGTGGAGCCGGCTGGGGCTTTGCCAGTATCGGCACTAGATATGTACCGTGATCACATCCGCGGGAAGACGGTTGTCTGCATCATTAGTGGCGGCAACAATGACATCGACCGGATGCAAGAGATGAAGGAACGTTCACTCATTTATGAAGGCTTGAAGCATTACTTCCTGATCAATTTCCCACAGCGCGCCGGAGCGCTGCGTGAGTTCCTGGAGTATGTGCTTGGACCAAATGACGATATCGCCCGGTTCGAATATACGAAGAAGCATAACAAGGAGAACGGCCCGGCATTGGTTGGAATTGAGCTAAGCGACCAGGCGGATTATGGAGCGTTGATCGACCGGATGAAGTCGAAGAATATCGCCTATACTGAGCTCAATCGTGACTTGAATTTGTTTAACTTATTGATTTGATAACCTTCAAGAATCGTGCAATGAGTGAAACACAAGAGGAACTAACAGACTTGGTTTCTGAGAATGAATTTATGGTAGCAGTCTACGGCTTGATATGTCGGGGCTGCTTTTTTTTTTTGCATGCGTACACAGTTAAGTGAAGTGATCATTCTCTAACTGGTGAAGATTCCTGCTGAGCGAAGGCGCCACCTTCCGGAGGTCATCGCCAGCGCCAATAACCTGGGGTTAGCCTATACTTGTGAAAACATAGGAAAAACCCTACAATTTAGTATAAGGTAAAAGGATGTAATCAATGAAAGGAAGATAGGGGATGCTGACGCCGGAACAATACGAAGACAGACTACATACTAGGGGCATTGGAGAAATAACTTATGTTTAAGCGGTTCAGGTTTATCAGCATTAAGACCAAAATGATGCTGTTCTTTCTGCTAGTTATTCTCGTTCCGATTCTGACGATGTTCGTCAACTCGTATATTTCCTCTCAGCAGCTGCTAGAAAGGAAATATACGGACTTGCTGCAGGACATTTCCCAGCAGGCGAATATACGTATTGAGGAATTTCTGAGGGATACCAACCAGATTTCCTTAATCTCCAGCTACGGGATCAACAGCTACGTATCAGCTGTTTCACAGGATAATTATCCGGTGCAAAATTACCTTCGAGACAGTTCGAAAGCCAATGAAAATCAGGCGGCGCAGTTGCTGATGAACTACATAACGATGAAGGACCGGGCGTTCTCGATCTACATCTACAATCTCAATGGTGGTAAAGACCTGTATATTAGCTCTGACAAGCCTGTCGACTACACTTATTATCCTGGAGATGAGGACTGGTTCCGGGAATTTTTACAATCGGAAGCGATTACAATTGACATGCCGACCCGCTTGGACCATCAGACCAAACGGGAAAACAACTGGGCCATCTTCAATGTTCGCAAAATATTCGATATCGAAGACGGAAAGCTGCTTGGCGTCATGGTGATCAGCATTGATATTGATTTTGTTAATAGACTGAACGAACGAATGAACAATAGTGGTATGTCTTCGTTTACGATTGTAAATGCCGATGATGAGGTCATATTCAACAGTAATTACGACCTGATCGGAAAACCGTTCGCTGAGACGTTTCCGCTGGATTCGCCTAAAAAATTGGTATCCGCCCGGCAGATCGTATCTTCCGGGGGGAAGGATTATATTCTGATCCGCACGCCCTTTGAAGATCACGATTGGACTACCTATCTCTATATGCCAGTGGACGATCTGGCCGTAGAGGGCAATATTCTCAAACGCAATTTGCTATACATCGTCGTTATACTGCTCTTATTTGCTTTCGTCAGTTCGTTTTATCTCTCGAATCTGATTACACGCCCGATTAAAAGGCTGATGAAAAATATGACTCTCGTCGAGCAAGGAAAATTCGATAATCTTCCTGACGTGAAATCCAATGATGAAATCGGTCTGCTCTCCGTACGGTTTGAGCATATGTCTGCCGAATTAAAGCAGCTTGTCGAGCGGATTTATCAGGAGCAGGAGGAGAAGGCGGAAGCAGAAATCCGGGCGCTTCAGGCCCAGATCAATCCTCATTTCCTGTACAATACGCTGAATTCACTGAAGTGGATCGCTTCTATGCAGCGATCGGACAAAATCGTGGAGATGACGGAGGCGCTAATCTCGATACTGCGTTATTCCAGTAAAAATGAAAGCAGGCTTGTACCGATCCGGGAGGAGCTTGATCATATAGAGCATTATTTTACAATTCAGAAAGTACGCTATTTCAATAAAATTATGGTGGTATACGAGATTGACGAAGCGCTGGTAGATTATTCTATATTGAAGCTGAGCATACAGCCTATCGTAGAGAACACCATCTTTCATGGTATCGCTAACCTAGACGGAGAAGGAATCATCACCATTTCCGTTGCCCCAAGCGGCGAGCATGATATTGCTGTTACGGTTTCGGACAACGGCAAGGGGATGGACGAGGAAACCGCAGCCAGGTTGCGGCAGCAGCTGATCGGCATGGAAACAGGCGTCGGGGGAATCGGCGTTAGCAATGTTCATAGCCGAATCCGGCGGGTGTTCGGCGTCGGGTACGGCATTTCATTCCATAGCGAATCCGGGGCTGGTGCCTCGTTTACGATTACGATTCCAAAAAGAAAGGGTGGGGAACCCGGATGATGAACGTCATAGTCGTTGACGACGAGCTGCTGATGCGCATCGGGCTCAAATCGATGATCAACTGGGAGGAGCAGGGATTTCAAATCA
>DASYFA010000054.1:0-6906 GCA_036498705.1 Paenibacillus sp. | reverse complement strand
TTTTTTTCACTGTTGAGGTTTTATTATACGATTAACAAATAAGAGGAGGAATCTGAATGGATATTCTAGTGATCGGAGCAGGCGGTCGTGAGCATGCGATTTGCTGGGCGCTGGCCAAGAGCCCGAAGGCGGACAAGATCTACTGCGCTCCTGGGAACGCAGGGATTGGACAAATTGCTGAGCTTGTGCCGATTCAGGTAGGAGAGTTTGAACGCCTGGTCTCTTTTGCTGAAGAGAAGAAGGTTGGTCTTGTTGTAGTAGGGCCGGATGATCCGTTGGCCGACGGAATTGTGGATGCTTTCGAAGCGAAGCAAATTCCGGTATTTGGCCCGCGCAAGAATGCGGCACATATCGAAGGAAGCAAGACCTTCATGAAGGATTTGCTCCATAAATACAACATCCCTACCGCAGTCTACGAGAAATTCGACAACTATGAAGCAGCCTTAAGTTATTTGCACAGTCAGCCTGTGCCGATCGTCATCAAGGCGGACGGTTTGGCGGCAGGTAAAGGGGTAACCGTAGCTTTTACGCGCGAGGAAGCTGAGGATGCCTTGCAGAGTATTATGGTCGACAAGGTGTTCGGCGAATCGGGCAGCCAAGTCGTCATTGAAGAGTTCCTAGTCGGCCAGGAAATGTCGATTCTCGCTTTTGTCGACGGTGAAGTTGTGCGTCCTATGGCGGCTGCGCAGGATCATAAGCAGGTTTATGACAATGATAAAGGGCCGAATACCGGCGGAATGGGCACGTATTCTCCATTGCCGCATATTGCGGATCGTATCATTGAGGAAGCGCTTGAGACGATCATTAAGCCTACAGCCAAGGCGATGTTAGCGGAAGGACGTCCGTTCCGCGGTGTACTGTTCGCAGGACTTATGATCACGCCGGATGGCAAGCCGAAGACGATTGAATTCAACGCGCGGTTCGGCGATCCCGAGACTCAGGTCGTTCTACCTCGCTTGAAGAGCGATTTACTGGAAATTTTCCTTGCTGCAGTGAATGGTACTCTGGATCAGGTGGAAATTGAATGGAGCGACGAAGCCGCAGTTTGTGTCGTGCTAGCTTCCGGTGGCTATCCTGCTTCTTATCCGAAGGGGTTACCGATCCATGGTTTGCAGGACGCTGAGCAGGCGCAATCCTTAGTCTTCCATGCCGGAACGGCGAAAAATACCGAAGAGGAATGGGTCACGAATGGCGGACGTGTGCTCGGAGTCGTCGGACTGGGTAAGGATATTGCCGAAGCCCGTGATAAGGCTTATGACGCAGCCAATCGGATTACATTTGAAGGTAAGCAAAATCGCAGTGATATTGCTATGAAGGCATTACGATAAGAGAATTGATAAGCTATAACCCGAAAGACACGCACTTAATTAACAGTGTCCTCTTTCGGGTTTTTTGTATTTAAAATTTTAATAACATTTATACCTTATCCCCAACCCCGTGCTACAATTATTTACAAATGATTCGGAATTTTCTAAATGCATGGGAGTTGGTGATGTTTTGAAAAATGCTTGGCTAATATCATTTATCCGTTTTCCTCTGCTAATCATCATGTTGTTGATTTTCTTCGTATTGTTTCAATTGTCCGGATTGAAGTTTCACTTTCCTTTCCTGCCTGAGTTATCAACTCTCTATTTTACTGTAGTCAATGTGATCTGCTTTTATCTGCTCCACCGTATTTTAAAAAAAGAAGGACGTTCCATTAAAGAATTAATCGATTTTCGTTCAGATCGTATAGGTAAGGATATCGTGTTCGGTTTCTTGTGGCTATTAGTTCTATATATTCCGTTCATCATTGTTATTATGGGGACTATGTATGTCATGTATGGACCAGGATTATTCAATTATTTTCAAACCGTGTTTGTTGGGGATGAGAATAACTTTGCCTTTGCAAGACCTGGGTGGTTAATATGGTTAACAGCGAGTATTTCTTTAGTTTTTCCCTTTTTAAATGCGCCGATTGAGGAACTAATGTACAGGGGCTATGCACAACCGTCCTTTATTCAAGCATATAAAAAGGTTTGGCTTGGAATAACGATTCCATCCATCGGTTTTGCCTTACAGCATATTATGCTGGCAGGTAGTCTTCAAGGAGCTATTGTATATGCTGTTGCTTTCTTTGTGTGGGGAGTTGGCTGCGGGATCATCTTCTATAAACAAAAAAGGTTATTCCCTCTGATTGTATGTCATTTCATAGTTAATATAGCGTTCAGTATAATTCCTATCATGTTTCTAGCTATGGGGGCATAATTACAGATCTGATATATAATACATCTACTGACCGGTTTCCATTCCTCGATTGGAGCTTGGCTTTTGATTTTATTGGAATACGGCAATGAATATAGGAGGAGTGTACATGAAGAGATGGAAAGTGGGCATTCTGCTGTTTGACGATGTGGAGGTGCTTGATTTTGCCGGGCCGTTTGAGGTGTTTGCAGTGACGACGGCAAAGCAGGCTGATGAAGAGCTATACAGTCCTTTTGAAGTAACGACGATTACAGAGGATGGTCAGATGATTACGGCCCGTAACGGGTTGAAGGTACAGCCAGATTACAGTTTTGAATCAGCGCCTGCCTATGATTTGTTGGTCATTCCAGGGGGCATGGGTACGAGAGAACTTGTGAACAATAGAGTGGTTATCGATTGGATCGCCACATGTTTTGGAGAAGTTCAGTGGATTACCTCGGTTTGCACCGGCGCCTTCTTACTGGCGGAAGCAGGCTTACTTAAGGGCAAACGTGCTACGACGCACTGGGCAAGCATCCAAAGAATGCGCGATACTTACCCTACGGTTATAGTAGAGAAAGACGTCAAATTTGTCGACGAAGACCGGATTGTAACCTCGGCAGGAATATCGGCTGGAATTAATATGGCATTTCATATGGTAAATCGTCTGCTCGGTAAAGGGGTTGCGAAAGAAACGGCGCGGACAATGGAGTACGATATTGAACTGGACCCCCAGTAGTGACGTGATATATTCAGAAACGGATTTCGCTTCTGGTAGGGATAATTCTTGAGCCTTTGACAAATGTTAAAGCAGAAAGTTCTACATTATTCCAACATTGTCGGGAGGCGACCTAACGATGAGTAAAGAGAAGAAGGATATGCTTCCGGTATCACGCGAGCAGGTGGAAGTTGAGGGTGTCTATACAGATGAACTCGGCCGTGCGGAGTATTTGCACAAAGGGGAGGAATTCCCCGCTGATCTGGTACATGGAACGATGGAATGGAAGTTGACCGAACTGGCCCAAATCAAGCATGCTGAAGGGCAGACAGATCCAGAGTCAGATACAGAGAGAAATTAGTTCAAAGAAGTTGTTCAAAAAGTCCGCTTTTGATCACGAAGTGAATCAGGAAGCAAATCCGACATGGAATCTTGAATTCAGCCGGGCCTTCCGGTGCTCACGTACCAACTACGTACGCTCCGCTCCTCATGCCTAGCTTTATCCAACCTTCTCGGTGCTGAAAGTCTGACTTTTTAAACGCTTACTATTATTTAACTATGGAAGAAGATGTATGTCAAATAGTGACACTCCCGCTGCCGGTCTTATTACTCCTCTACGAACAAAGGAACCTTCACAAATCCTTGTTCCGTCATCTTGAACAAGCCGATATCCGAGATACGCAGTTCAGGAATAACGACCAGCGCCAGCAGAGACAAGGTCATGAACGCATAGTTCATCGTGCAACCGGCCTGATACAATGCCTGGCTTACTGCACGAGATTGCTCGGCAACCTGTTCGAATGGTGCATTCGACATCAGTCCGGCCACTGGCAGTGGTAGCTTGACGATCTTGTCTTCGGTAACGACAGCAATGCCGCCCTGCATTTCTGCAACGGTGTTCGCAGCCTTAGCCATCAGATCATCGGAATTACCGATGATCATTACATTGTGACAGTCATGAGCTACGGTCGTTGCAATTGCTGCCGGTACGTTGAAGTCAACATGCGACACTAGACCAACCGATTTGTTGCCTGTTCCTTTGTGGCGTTCGATGACGGCCAGTTTGGACAGGCCATCCTCGACTCGGAGCGCAACCCGGCTATTCTCGATCCGCACAGGCACAAGCTCTTCCTTCGTATCCACATGATTCTCACGTACACCGATAGCGCGCGCCGTTAACTCACCGGATTCGATTGGAGCTTCAATGACAAAGTCCTGCTCCGTCACCGCGCGAGTGAGATGCACCGAGTTAATGGCCTCGTGTGGATATTCGAATTCAGGCAATTCCACGGTCATCTTGCCATTCTCAGCGACAACTTGTCCAGCCGCAATCGTCATTACGACGTTAACGTCGGCCAGATTACCGTCAAGAATGATTATGTCGGCAAAGGAAGCTGGCGTAATGGTACCTACATCACGGGCAACACCAAAGCGTTCTGCGGTATTGATCGTTGCCATTTGGAAGGCCGTTACCGGACGTACGCCCTGCGAGATCGCATGGCGAACTACAAAGTCCATATGGCCTTCATCAACGAGAGATTCCGGGCTGCGGTCATCTGTTACGAGCATCATACGGCGCGTATCAATGCCATAGTCTGTATGAGCCTTAATGGATTCGGCCACATCATGCCAGGCTGAACCGCGTCTCATTTTAGCATACATGCCTCTTCTGACACGCTCAATAACATCCTCGGCATTAACACATTCATGGTCACCGGTAATTCCACCAGCCGCATAAGCAGAAATTCTCCAGTCATCCACCGGCCACGTAAAGTGTCCGTCAGCAACTCGTCCGGCCCGCAAGGTTGCCTGGATCTCTCCGATCATTTTCTCGTCTCCGTACACAACACCCGGGAAGTTCATAACTTCGCCCAAGGCGATCATATCAGGACCCCAAGTGAAGGCTTCGGCTACTTCTGCAGGGCCGATCTCGGCACCCGCCGTCTCCATATCCGGACCTGTAGACGGAACGCAAGAAGCAACCTGCATATAAGCTGCAAGTGGGGTTTGTCTGGCTTCGTCCAGCATCAGTCTCAGGCCAGGCAGCCCCAATACGTTCGTAATCTCATGAGCATCAAAAAATCCGCCAGTCGTACCCTTCGAAAGCACGGCTCTGGCGAATTGGGTTGGTGTAATCTGACTACTCTCAATATGACAATGCCCATCAAGCAAACCAGGAGCAACATAACGGCCGGCAGCGTCGATGATCTTCGTATCTGCGCCGATCATATGGCTGGCATCTGCCCCTACAAAGGCAATTCGGCTGCCTTGCACACCGATCGATATACCATCCTGAATTTCTCCCGAGCATACATTGACTAGCTTCGCATTCTGTATAACCAGTGTAGCCTTCTTATCTCCACGCGCCGTAGCAACCAGATCAGGTACACAATCGGCAAGCTGAGGTCTAGCAAAAAACTGTGATGTACTCATGATTATGAAATCCTCCCACTCAGTAGTTGTCCTGCTCTAATGTCGCATAATTTCATTGGAGCCAATGTTACTAGATGAATCAAGCATATACAATACGATTTCGTTTTGCAATTCTATATCACCATTAGTACTTCGTCCAATAATCCATGTTACTCGATATCGTCGGCTTAGGTTTAGGCATGGATGTATCCCGTTCCCATCCCTCCAGAATCACAATGGTATCGAGCCGAGGATTATCCGGCCAGAAGATATACCGCTGCTGCACTAACACATCCAGAGCGGACTTGATATCGGGGTATTGTCGGCCTGTAGTACGTTCCAATTCAGGTTTAGTTGGCATTCGACGCCGCTGCGTTGAGAAGTTATACAGAATTCGAAGCACTTTACGTTCCAGATCATTTAACATCCCTATCACCTCATATAAGAACATATGTTTGTATTATATGCCTGTTCCGTCTAGATAATCAATATACGAGATCAATAATATGCAAAAAAAGCCCACCAACCATTAAGGTTAGTAGGCTTCTCTTATACTGGATCCTCTAGATGTGATTACAGCAAAGCCTGTTTATCGAAGAATAAACAAGTCAACGATTAATTAAAAGCAAAAGCTCATTGTAATAATCACCAGCAAAATAAACAGAACTAAGATTGCCCCAGTGGAGGTCCATAATCCGCCAACTCCAGGTCCACAACCTAAACCGCCAACTTCACCCAACGTGTATCCCTCCTTGATTAAGAGTACACAGCATCATATTCGTCTATCCCAAAGAGTGATTAGGCATCTGTCTCTGTACCCTTCGCCCAATTATCGGAATACCTGTCATGGTTTGGTTCGCCGCTCTCTATGTATCCAATTCTCTATTTAGCCCAGCGCTGGCCCTGGGTCTCGACAACCTCGCCCGATAATATCGCCTTCTCGATCATCATACCCAGATAATGATCCTGTGAAGCCTCCGCGACACTGTAGAACTCGGGTCCTCCAGCTATATAATCAGCCATCTTCTGTAGGCATTCTGCGATGGCAATCTCATCATCATACAATCTGGCCGGAGCGAACGGATTCTCGTACAACCAACTCTCCCCGCACAGAATCCCTTGCAGGAAGTAACCCTCCTGATTCTCCAATTCCCCTTTATTGATCCGCTTTAACTCCATTTGGAGCGGAACCGTTGACTCCTGTTGAATTAATACGCGACTGTCGAAAATCTCTCCCCGCTCCCCTCTGACTGTCAGATGGTTCGAGCGGGTCCAGGAGCGGTGTTGATCCTTGGTGAAATCGTATATTCCGAGACGATCTCCGAAATCCAGCCAGGCCAGATCTCTCTGCAAAGGAATCATTCTATCTTCCGTCGGATTCCCATCGCGTGTCGGTCCCAAGGCCCATTGAGATTGGAAACGCATCCCCCTGATTTTCACATTTTCAAATGAAATCCCCAGCATTTTACGAATAAGACTGACGCCGTGATACAAGTGAGAGATCGATACTGTAGCCTCGGTAATTCTACCTAATCTCCCCGAACGAATGAGGG
>DASYFA010000053.1:0-9025 GCA_036498705.1 Paenibacillus sp. | reverse complement strand
TTCGTCCTGAGCCAGGATCAAACTCTCCAATAAAGTGTTTGACTTGCTCATTTTGAAACTGACTTATATCTTAGATTTCACTTGACGTGAAACCCGCTCACTCGTTGTTCAGTTTTCAAAGATCAACTTCGTTTTCGTCGTTGCCTCATTCTCAGCAGCGACCCTTATAATATATCACGTTCGCCTCGTTTATGTCAAGAAGTTTTTTTGAGATTTTTTCGTTTGCCTCACTCAATAACTTCTTGTCTTTCAGGGGCGAGATTTAATTTATCATAGAACTACCTAGGGAGTCAAGCAATTTAGCATATTAATTTTATTGGAAAAACATTACACTTCATTGAGGGTGATATTACTCTCAGAAATTATGCCTTGTAGCGGATCTCCCTACCTTCTCCATAACCATTCACTGCTGCTAACGATACCTCTTTAATTAAAGAATGATGTACCAACTTACTCAAAACAAGTGGAAGGTCCTCTTTGGCATGCTTCAGTTGATCAAATTGGGACAGATCATGAACGCTCCATGTATCCTTGCGGCACTCCATCACACTCAATAGAGGCGCACAGCAATCCTCCATCTTGGATACAATTGAGAACTCGCTGGTCAGCAATAAGAGCTCGATCCTTTGGCTCAGCGTCTCCTTGCTATTTGTAAGCTCATGAAATAATTTATACACGACAGGATTCAAGGACAGCATTTGTTCCCAGGTAACACTCTCCGGCAAAATTCCCTGCTCGATCAACTCGATATTGGCATAGTGCTTCAATGCTTGCATCACGCAGTAATAGGCATCCATGAAATCCTTTGCTTGTTCATAATGCTTTGCCTCGGTAAACATCCGTAACAGCCGCGAATACTCTTTGAAGCGCCGACGACTTCTTACATCCCCTTGGAATTGAATCAGCTCGTCGCGAAATGCCGTAAGCTCCCCCTCAATGTCCCAGATCACATCCCCCTGCAAGAAACATTGGAGGATATCTGAATGATCACCGGAGACTAGAGAGCGCAGCAAGTAACTCTTCCCTACTTGCATCAATTGATAACGTACATCTCTATTGATAAAATGCTCAATCCTGACGTCATCTCCCAGATCATTACAGACAGCTATGATTAACAAATCATAGTCATTAGGCAATGGAGAAAGGCGTTCCCCGCTATGACGATATCCTATAGCTCCGATTGCCCCAGGGCAATGATCTGTATCCGGAAAAGAAAAAATAGTCGGCTCCACAGTATCCTCCTACCTTGGCGTATCCCTGCCAATTCGATATAATATAGTTCTACACCACATTCAAGTTTCCTCCTTGCGAGGGGGGCATCACTCAACTCTTTCATCTATATAATTCAAATTTAAAATAAGAATAGAGGTTGCTGCCTATGTTTTTCAAATCCAGTAAAATTAACGAATTCCGCTTATGGGGTCTACTTCTAACGATGATCGGAATGGGGCTTATGGTGCTAGGTACAGCTGGTATTGTCTTTTGGGGACAATCTGGCAAGATCATCGCTGGTATTGGTCTCGCCATCGGGCTGATCGCCATGCTGGCTAGTCTGGCGATTTATTTCTGGGCCGGAATGCTCTCAACCTCCGCTGTACAGTTAGAATGCCCAGAATGCCATAAATTAACGAAAATGCTTGGCAAGACTGACCGCTGCATGTTCTGCAAGACGATTCTAACCCGCGATCCTGAGCAGGCGACAATTACTGCTGAAGAACTGGAGCAGCAAGCAACGGTGTCCACCATGAATGAATAAGACACAACTAGTACATACATAATATTCACGCAAAAAAAGGACCATCATCTTCGCGCCTCAAGCGGAAGGGATGGTCCTTTTGCAATCTTGTTACATAACTTATGGCCGGAGTATTGGCCCTGGACTCGCCTCGCTCCTGAATTATTTGGTCTGCGTTATTTCCTTCAAAGCCTCCCAGGCCTTGTCCGATGCAAAGCTACGATTCCAGGAAGCGACTCCCCCCAGATTGAGAGACTGAATCAGCTTTACCCTCGCCTGCAATGATACTTCATCCTCAAGCCATATCCGGTACCGTACTTGATCTTCCGTATACTCTACATAGTTCTGTCCGGCTTCCTCTGAGAATACAGGCTTCAGCTTCTTCTCCTCAATGATCTTCTGCGCCTTGGTCATGCCAATCGCCTTCGACTTCACTTCTACCTTACCATCCGTTTCTGTCTCCGACCACACCCGAGTGTATAGTGGCACAGCAAGAATCAGCTTCTCAGGCAGTACATTATCCTCGTCGAGAATCCGTCTCGCCGAAGACGCTGTCCAAGATAGCGAAGCCACGGAGCCTGCCACAGGGCTGGCGGCCCAATGTTCGTCATATGCCATCAGAATCAGGTAATCTACAATCTCACCAAGCGATTTTCGATCCAGGAACGCGGACCACATCTCACTGTTCGATTTTGGTGTTACATCAATCGAGACAACGAGACCATATTCTTCAGCGAGCGGGCGAAGTTCCCTCATAAATTGAGTCAGATTGTCCCCGTCCTTGGTATATACATTTTCATAATCAATGTTAATCCCATCAAGATCATACAATTTTGCATACTGCAGCATTTGCAGGATCGTCGTCATACGGTTCTCAAAGCTGGCTAGCGCCGCCGAGGTCAACTCGGGATCGAAGCTATTATTGAATAAGCCCCATACCTGCATGCCTCGCCCATGGGCCCATCTTACATAATTCATATCCGCCTTACTCTTTACATTGCCATCTCCATCGATCAGTGAGAACCATGTGGGGCTTACCACATTTACTCCTGGCATTTCTCCGATATTCGCCGGCTTGGGTGCAACCTCATACACCGCTTCCCAAGTCAGGTTGACCGGCTTGGATTTCCATTTCTGCTTGGCTGGCGACAGTTCTTCCACTACCTTCGGGATATCCACCGACTCACCAATCGCTACATGCTTGGCTTGTAAATAACCGGTATAGCCATTGTCCAACTGTACATGATACCAGTTCTCCACGTCCTCCAATATACGAAATTTCGTACCAGGCTTCACGTCCGCCACGATCGGCTTATGAATGTTCGGTTCCTCACGCAGAGGGAATTTCAAGCTATCCTTTGACTTAGACGGTCCTGACACCTCACCCTTCTGAACATTCTCCCCTGCTGTATACAGCAGGACGGCTCCGGAGGCCGCATCCTCATGAAGCTCTATGCCATACAGCTCCTTAAGCAAATGGACGGGCAAATACAGCACTCCATCCTTTTCCACAGGTGAGAACTGCAATTTTATCGGTTTATTGTTGATCTTCGCCATCTTCTCGTCTGCTTTCAGAAAGACCAGCTTCTTAGGAGTCGTTAAAATAACAGATTTGCTCTCTTCCTCATAACGGATATGTGGATCAACAATCTCTTGAATCACTGGTAAAGGAAGCATGAGTGCATCCTCTGAACCTAAAGCAGAATAATCCATAACTGCTCCATCATAGAAGATAGGCTTTTCAAATTTACCCTTCCAATCCGGGTCAACATGCTGACGATTCGGTAAAAATTGCGAAAAGACTAAATAAACGCCAACAACAATAAAAATGAGTCCAAACAGCCATTTTACGCCACGTCTTTTTCGCCTTCTACCTCCGTAATATGCGCTTCTTGTGCTCTTCAACTAATAGTACCTCCGTTACGTTAATAGTACGTGTTCCAACCTCTAATAAAATAAAAACGTGGAGGGTCCCCGAAGGAACCCTGCACGTTCTCTCAAACATCAGGTGAAATCAATGATTACTACGGCAATCCTTACATACGCCGTGTAGCTCCAATCGGTGCCCATGTACTTCAAAACCGGTCAATTCTTCGGCCTTACGCTCTACTTCTTCTAGCGAAGGGTAAGTGAAGTCTTCGATTTTCCCACATTTCTCACAAACAATATGATAGTGATTCGAAACATCGGCATCGAAACGGCTTGAGCTATCGCCATACGTCAGCTCTCTGACCAAGCCAGCCTCAATGAACATTTTCAGGTTGTTATATACCGTCGCCACGCTCATATTCGGAAAACGCGGTTCCAGTGCTCGGTAAATCTCATCCGCGGTCGGATGTCCCATCGTATCGAGAAGATAACTAAGGATGGCATGACGTTGCGGCGTAATGCGGACACCGTTCATTTTCAGTTGTTCTAAAGCATTCTGAACGCGCGAAGCCATTATGTCCACCGCCTTTTTGATAGTGCAGAAGAACTAACCCTGCAATGTTATTGTACTTTTAGGTTAAAACGTTTGTCAACGCAACTTTAAGAGGTAGCTCAAATTGCAGATTTTTGGAGACTTCCTAGTTTAACGTTTATTCACAATTAAATCACTGTTGCCTTCTACCTGGATCTCATGATCACCGCTACCAGTAATGCCGTTAATCTCTTTACCATTTATGGTAAACGGTAGATTACTCGAAATATTCCCATATCCACTTGAACCCATGATCATATAATCTCCGGAATCCGGCAATGCGAGACTGATCTCTCCTACAGCGCTATATACATTCCAATCCCCGCCGACTACCTCCGAGGATATTTGAATTTTACCATTAAGCGATTCCGCCTTAAGCTCTTCCGGAACGGCATCAACCTGGAGATTTCCATTCTTGGTCGTAACATCAATATTCCCCTGCGAGTTCACAAGTGAAATATTGCCGACCAACGTAGACAACGCCACATCTCCGGCAATCCCTTTAGCTTTGATATTACCGCCTTGCGTATCCACGTGCGCGTTGCCGAATATCCGGTACAGCTCCGCACTGCCATTCAGGGTTCTGGCCGAGATATCGCCGACGACATCCCAGAACTTGAAGTTACCACCTCCGGTCTGCAGCTTGAATTGATTCATTGCCTGCAGGCCGATTAACGTGATAGAGCCGCTGGTCGTACTGACATCGAGATCAAGGAAGCGGTTCTGTGGAACTACCAGTGTTATATTTACGCGCGGATGGCGTTTGCCGCTCTCACCATAGGTATGATCCTTCACAGATAAATCTAAGGTCTTGCCTTCGCTAGCAACGACGGAAGTATCGTCAGCAATATCCCTTGCCTCTTCCTCAGAGTTCTGATCGATCCATACCGTAGATTTAACGATGACCTCATTAATTTCCGCACTCTTGACATCGATATCTCCGTTCACCCCGTTCACCACAATCTTGCTCGTGTCCAGGTCAATAGGAATTTCTACAGTCGGCTTATCTATCCTATATCCTTCTTCCCTGCTGAACTCGGCGCTCGCCGAGGCAAGATCAAGACTAACCCGGTTCCATAAATGCATATAATGATCCTGCTGCGTAATAGCGAAAATCGCGACGCCAATGAACAACGACAGGAACAACCCTTTGAAGTCGAAACGCAGTCTTCGGATTGGCTTGCACACCTTCCTCCGATTCCAGAGCAATACCAGTATTAGCTCTATTCCGCCGAGCACAAGCAATAGAGGCCACCATGTAAGCAATAACAGCATATGATCTTGTCCACTTTGGACATCGATCCACATGAGAAGAGCAACAGCAATCAGTAATGAAGAAGCCGTGAACCGACCTGCGCGAAATATATGGCGCCTTCCTTCCATTACGATCCAGCCAAGGCCCGTCAGTATCATAGCTACCGATACCGTATAGCTGCCATAATCCTGGATCAACCCTTCCAACCAGACCGGCTTCATTCTCAAAATGAAGGCAATGATCCCGCCACTGATCAGAATGATCCCGGTTAATGCACCTACCTCTGAGCCCACTCCGTCCGTTACTTGAACCTGTCCTGACGGTTCACTCTCTTCGCCCCGCTTCAAGCTGGCATTCACATCATCCGTGGTCTGAAGAACATCATAAATGCTATAGAAATATACAACTGTTACTAACAAGCCGAGTACGAGCAACAGAGGTACATTAATCCTCATATGAGCCGATGAGAAGTACACAAGAAGAGCCAAATCAATCAGAAAGAAATCTATAAAAAGACTGCCTTTTACGAATTTTCGCAAATATAAATGACCAAAGCCTGGGAACAGCGCAGATAACAGACAAGCGATGAATTTTCTTTTGCGGCGCCTTGGTCTATAGCCTCTAGTCTGGGTTTGCTTAATTTCCGGACTTATCAACGAATTTGAGGGTTCCATTTCCCCATCTCCTCCCCTCTAGGATTCATTGTAACCGATATACGTTTCCTTGTAATTTAGAATAATCTCTCTCTATAAGAAATCCGACTCATTCAAAAATAGCACCCCTATCCGCCAAACGGCGGACAAGTGTGCTATTTGCAGACTTTTTGAACTACATCTATAAATCATCTGTAACTAGCGATTAAGATGAAATAACGTCAGATCTACACCAGCCGTCGATCTCACCGTCTCTCCCGGCATGAAGCCAAATTTACGGTACAACGCTACTGCCGGGGTATTGAGCGTTCCAGCCGTTACGGTGAAATGCCGAAAATCATCGTAACGATCGAGAATATAACTCACCAAAGCAGCCCCGATGCCCTCACGCATATGCTCAGGATGTACCATTAACCGCGTGATGGACAGATGGACAGATGCTTCAGTTGAAATTGAGATTACTCCCAGCAGTTCCCTGCCTTCAGCTTCTCCTCCCGACTCGTCCGATATATACCCATAGAAATCTTCTCCGCTGCTTCTGATTGAATCGAACGTATCGCGCAGAGGCGGATACGTAGCAAGCCCTATCGCCAATGCCTCTAGACGGTAAGCCGTATGCTGCATGCTCCATATCTGCTCCACAACGTCCGGGTCTTGAAGAGATAACAATCTGATCACACGGCTTCCCATCCTTTACACAGCCCAAATCTAATAACTTTTATAAGACAGAGCCGAGTCTTATTGCTTCAGCACTTCAACTAACAGTTTGTTCACAAGTCCCGGGTTAGCTTTACCCTTACTCTGTTTCATCACTTGTCCAACTAGGAAGCCTATCGCTTTGTCCTTGCCGGCTTGGTAATCCTGTACAGAAGCCGGATTATTTGCTACAACTTCCTGTACGATGGCCAGAATCGCGCCTTCATCGCTAATTTGTACAAGACCTTGCTCCTCAACAATTTGCTGCGGGAGCTTACCGCTCTGCAGCATCTCTTTAAAGACGGTCTTCGCAATCTTGGAACTGATCGTCCCTTTCTCAATTAGGTTGACCATCTCGCCAAGCCCCTGACCTGTCAGCTTCACTGCAGCCAATTCCAATCCATTGCTGTTCAAATAGCCGAGCAATTCGCCCATAATCCAATTGGATACGGATTTAGCATCAGATGTATGCGCAAGGCTACTCTCGAACAGATCCGCGAGCGGTTTCGAGGAGGTAATGACCCCGGCATCATAATCCGGCAGACCATATTCCTTAGCATAACGCTCCTTGCGTGCATCCGGAAGCTCAGGAATCGACGCATGAATCCGTGCTTTCCAGTCTTCATCAATATACAGCTTAACCAGATCCGGGTCCGGGAAGTAGCGATAATCATGTGCTTCTTCCTTACCGCGCATAGAGAATGTCTTGCCCTGCGAGTCGTCCCAGCGGCGAGTCTCCTGTACGACAACTCCACCCTCGTCCAAAATCTCAGCCTGACGATATTGCTCATACTCCAGACCGCGTTGTACACCGCGGAAGGAGTTCATATTCTTCAACTCGGCACGAATTCCCAATTCCTTCTGTCCATATGGACGAAGACTGATGTTCGCATCACAGCGCATCGAGCCTTCCTCCATTTTCACGTCAGAGACGTCACAATATTGCATAATCGCCCGTAGCTTCTCCAAATAAGCCTTCGCCTCTTCAGGCGTAGAGAGGTCCGGCTCGGACACGATTTCGACGAGCGGGGTACCGACACGGTTGAAGTCGACCAAGGAGGCATAACCGCCGTCCACATGCGTCAACTTACCAGCATCTTCTTCTAGATGAAGACGAGTAATCCCGATACGCTTCGTATATCCGTCCACCTCAATGTCGATATAGCCATTCAATCCGATCGGCTGATCAAATTGAGAGATTTGATAAGCTTTTGGTGAATCGGGATAGAAATAGTTCTTGCGGTCGAACTTACACACATCCCCGATCTCACAATTAAGCGCCATTGCCGCCTTCATGGCATAATCCACCGCCTGGCGGTTCAACACGGGCAACACGCCGGGATGTCCCAGACAGACCGGACAAGTATGGCTGTTAGGCGGTGCGCCAAATTCCGTGGAGCATCCGCAGAAAATCTTCGATTTCGTATGCAGCTCCACATGCACTTCCAGTCCGATCACTGTTTCATATTTAGATGTTGACATATCGATCCTCCTGCTAACTTTTGTACTGCCTCAATCGCGAAGTGCGAAGGGCTGTCCCAGTAAATCAAGTCTCTTATCAGATACCACCCATTATGGTACCTGTTTAAAAAATCGGACTTCCAGCACCTAGAAGGTTGAATAAAGCTAGGCGACTTTTTAAACTACCTTATAAGGATGGGCGTTGTTTATGATGATCCGTATGCGCTTCATAGGCATGGGCCACGCGCAGAACAGTGCTCTCGTCAAATGCCTTGCCGATAATTTGCAGACCGACAGGCATGCCATCCGCGAAACCACAAGGCACGCTCATGGCAGGAACCCCAGCCAAACTTACCGGTATCGTCAAAATATCGTTGAGATACATCGTAAGCGGATCGTCTACCTGAGAACCGATCTGGAAAGCCGTCGTCGGAGCAGTAGGCCCGATAATGACATCATATTTCTCAAATGTCCGGTCAAAATCCTGTTTGATTAGCGTACGAACCTTCTGAGCCTTCAAATAATAAGCATCGTAATAACCGGAGCTAAGAGCATAAGTTCCGAGCATAATCCGCCGCTTCACTTCCGCTCCGAAGCCCTGGCTGCGCGAATCCAGATACAGATCGAGCAGATTGCCGCCTTGCTCCGCACGTACGCCATAACGTACACCATCAAAGCGTGACAGGTTGGATGAGGCTTCCGAGGAGGCTAGCAAGTAATAAGCAGCTACGGCATATTCCGTATGTGGCAACGATACTTCTTCC
>DASYFA010000052.1:0-29340 GCA_036498705.1 Paenibacillus sp. | reverse complement strand
CACTTGACGTGAAACCCGCTCACTCGTTGTTCAGTTTTCAAAGATCAACTTCGTTTTCGTCGTCGCTGCGTTCTCAGCAGCAACTCTTATAATATATCACGTCCGAGTCATCATTGCAAGCATTATTTTTAATTTCTTTTTTAAGAAGCTGTCCAACAATGCTTCAATTAACGACTGGACATTTAATATACCATGCCATCATAGACAATGCAAGCACTTTTTAAATTTATCTTAATTACATAATAAAAGGGCTGTCCCCGACGGTAGAATAACTACTCGCGAAAGACAGCCCCTTAGTCTCTATTTGTGTATGTTCAACAAGTCCTGGACTCTTTGAACTACCTCTATTAACGCATATGTGGGAACAACAATACGTCGCGGATCGAAGGAGAATTCGTTAACAGCATAACGAGACGGTCTACCCCGATACCAAGTCCACCCGTTGGTGGCATACCATATTCAAGAGAACGAATGAAGTCTTCATCCATCTCATGCGCTTCATCATTGCCGTGTTCACGTTCGAGCATTTGCGCTTCAAACCGTTGGCGTTGATCAATCGGATCATTAAGCTCGGAGAACGCATTAGCATGCTCGCGTGCCACGATGAACAACTCGAAGCGATCTGTGAAGCGCGGATCCTCTTCATTCTTCTTAGCCAATGGAGAAATCTCCACCGGATGGCCGTACACGAATGTAGGCTGAATCAAAGTCTCCTCAACAAATTGTTCGAAGAACGCATTCAAGATATGCCCATAAGACATATGTGGATCGACAGGAACCTTATGCTCCTTGGCCAATTGATGTGCCTCTTCATTTGTCATCTGAACGCCAAAGTCGACCCCGGTCACTTCCTTAACCGCGTCAACCATCGATACACGGCGCCACTCTGGAGTCAGATCCACTTCTTGTCCTTGATAGTCGATCACAGTAGTACCCAATACCTCTTGGGCGATATGAGCGACCATGTTCTCAGTCAAAGACATGATATCCTTATAATCCGCATAAGCTTCATACAATTCCATCATTGTGAATTCCGGATTATGACGAGTCGAGATTCCCTCGTTGCGATATACCCGGCCAATTTCATAGACCTTCTCCATACCACCAACGATCAGACGCTTCAAATGAAGCTCAAGAGCGATCCGCATATAAAGCTGCATATCGAGTGCATTATGGTAGGTAATGAACGGTCGAGCCGCTGCACCACCTGCAATATTATGAAGTGTTGGAGTTTCAACCTCCAGATAACCGATCGAGTCAAGATAACGACGCATGGACTGAATGATCCGGGAACGATTTATAAAAGTCTGTTGAACTTCCGGATTCACGATTAAGTCGACGTAACGCTGACGGTAACGCAGTTCAACGTCCTTCAGACCATGGTATTTATCAGGCAATGGATAGAGAGACTTGGACAGAACCACCAGATCCTCTACCTTAATCGATGTCTCGCCTGTTTTCGTCTTGAACACTTCACCGGTTACACCGATAATATCACCAAGATCGAGCAGCTTGAATGCCTCATACTTGTCCTCAGGTATGCTATCCTTACGAACATAGATCTGGATTTTGCCGGACAAGTCCTGAATATGAGCAAAGCTTGCCTTACCCATTCCACGCTTAGCCATAATGCGGCCAGCAACGGATACCTTCACTTGCTGCTCGTCCAGTTCTTCCTTCGTCATCCCATCGTACTTGCTCAGAATATTCCCCGCTGTATTGTCGCGCACATATTTGTGGCCAAAAGGATCAATTCCAAGCTCGCGCAGCTCGTCCAACTTATCGCGACGAACCTTCAATAGCTCGCTAATCTCGACGACTTCTTCATTATGCATTTCTTCGCTCATTTTTTCGCTCCACTCCTTACAGACTATAATTTGGGCTATTTACACCTTCAATCACAAACCAATCACATAAAACAGTGAAAGAAGCTTCCGCTGGGGAAGCTTCTTGGATCGCTAAATCAGCTTATTTCTTAATATCAACGATTTTATATTGAATAACGCCAGCCGGTACGTTCACATCGACTACAGCGCCTTTCTGCTGGCCCAGAATCGCCTTGCCCACCGGGCTTTCATTCGATATTTTATTCTGCAACGGATCGGATTCAGCAGTACCTACGATTGCATATTCCATCGTGTCACCGAACTCCAAATCTTCTACAATAACCGTTGAACCGATGCTTACAGTATCTGTATCGATCTCGTCGTTGTTAATAATCCGCGCGTTACGAAGCAACTTCTCCAACGTAATAATACGCCCTTCAATAAATGCCTGCTCGTTCTTCGCGTCCTCATATTCCGAGTTCTCGCTAATATCGCCGTAGCCAATCGCAGTTTTAATCCGTTCAGCAACTTCACGGCGTCTAACAGACTTCAGATTTTCAAGTTCTTCTTCCAGTCTTTTCAGACCATCCTGTGTAAGAATAACCTCTTTATCACTCATCTCAACCGATTCTCCTGTCATGGAAATAATTTTCGCGCTCGTGTAAAGTGATTTTTAACTCCTCTAAATATAAGCGGTCGATATATCCTGCAAATAGGAGTAGCAATCCCCCCACGTACGGCGAAGGCCCTGGATTCCCGCCTGGCCAAAGGCGGCAGAAAATAACGCATCATTGAGATTATAATATGCAATCTCTTGGAGGTCAGACCACTCCATGTTGTGGAAGTTATCTCCTGAGGCGAATTTATACTGTGAAATTATAGGGGAACGATTCTGAAATGTCAATGACAGCTAAATTACCAAATGTAAACGTTTCAAAAAGTTCACTTTTGCCTCGGTTGGATTTAGCTGGTTATTCTTGTCGCTATGCTGATGCTTCAGCCTTTTCCGACTCCAAGGAGATGCTAGCGACAAAATCTTCAAGAATGCGAACCATTTCATTTCGTCTCGTCTCTTCCATAATGGAGTCCTTGATCCGAGCGGCCCCTTTTAAGCCCTTCAAGTACCATGCCAGGTGCTTGCGCATCTCGCGAACGGCAACACTCTCACCCTTGAGCGCAGACAGACGATCCATATGCAAAATTGCAATGCGGATCTTCTCTTCGGCTCCTGGTTCTGGCAGAAGTTCACCTGATTTCAGATATTCAACGGTACGATACAGCATCCACGGATTACCTAGTGCAGCCCGACCAATCATAACACCGTCACAACCTGTCTCTGACAACATGCGTTTAGCATCCTCAGGGGTGTGAACATCCCCGTTACCGATAACCGGGATAGATACCGCGTCCTTGACCTGCTTGATGTAGCTCCAGTCAGCAATCCCTGTATATAGCTGTTCACGCGTCCGTCCATGCACACTGACTGCCTTAGCTCCAGCCTGTTCAACGGCCTTAGCATTATCTACCACATAGATATGCTCCGAATCCCAGCCGATGCGCATTTTCACCGTAACTGGCTTACTGACGGCATCAACGACAGCGGACACCATTTCGAATATTTTATTTGGATCAAGCAGCCATCTTGCACCCGCATCACATTTCGTAACCTTAGGCACTGGGCAGCCCATATTAATGTCGATAATATCCGCATTCGTCTGCTGATCGACAACTTTCGCCGCCTGAACAAGAGATTCTCGATCTCCTCCAAAAATTTGCAAGCTTAATGGCTTTTCGCGCTCATCAACAAACAGCATTTCCTTCGTGCGTTTATTGCCATGGATAATAGCTTTGTCGCTCACCATCTCTGCACAGACCAGTCCTGTACCAAATTCCTTGGCAATCAACCGGAAGGCCGGATTGCAGACGCCAGCCATCGGGGCAAGCACAACTTGGTTTTTCATTTCAACATTGCCAATCTTCAGCATGATGGCCCCCTTTAATATTATCGGATTTATTTTATTCCAACTTCAGTTCCTGTAGGGAAATCCCCAGACAATCTGAAATTTTAATTAAAATTTGATCTTCTATATGTCGGTTCCCGCGTTCAATGGCACCGAGAATTGCTAATGAAATCCCTGTCTGATGAGCCAACTCTTGCTGGGTGAAGCCTTTCAGTTTCCGGAACGCACGGATGCGCTGGCCCAATTGCATGCTTTCCAAAATCGGACGCCCCCCTTATCATCCATCTGTTCCAGAGCATCGTGGACACGACGATATAGGCCCGTAGCTTCTTCAGCCGGAACGATATTGTACAGTGGAACGAGTACAAAACCCCGTTCAAACATCCGAGGATGCGGGAGAATTAAATGAGGCGTGGACAACTGTTGCCCTTCCACCCATAACAAATCCAAATCTACAGTCCGGGGACCCCATCTAATAAGACGTTCCCTGCCCAGCGCATGCTCCGTCTGCAACATGACATCAAGCAGTACTTCCGGCTTCAGCGTAGTTCGCAGGGCAATAGCCATATTTACAAAATCAGGCTGATCCGCATATCCGACCGGATCGGTCTCATACATATTCGAGCAACGAAGTATCGTAATTTCAGGGTGTTCGTCTAAGAAACTGATCGCTTCCTTCAAGGTGGCCTCACGGTCACCTAGATTGGCCCCTAATGCAATATAAGCCACTGAAGCATCAGTGGAAGACTGTATAGTCATGTATGCTTCTCACTTTCTTGAACGGTATAATTCCACCGTAACGCCCTCAAAATGAATATCAAAAGGCGGATGCGGTTTGGTTACACCAACCTTTAATGCATCTACCATAGTATAAGTGTCCAAAACCGAGGATGCAATATGCTCGGCTAGAGCTTCAATCAGCTTAAAGCTCTTATGCTGGACGATTCCTTGCACTAGCTCGTGGACTTCGGCATAATTTACCGTTGTAGTCAAGTCATCGTTACTACCGGCAACGCTCAAATCCAACTCCAATTCCAGATCCACTATAAAACGCTGGCCCAACTTGCGCTCCTCAGCAAAAACACCGTGGTACCCGTAATATTCCATACCGCGAAGAACCATTTTATCCATAATTTAATGATGTCCGCCTTTCCATATATCTTACTTCCATATCAGAATGGAGTGATCTTCGTAATAAGTGTTAAATATACACAATAGCATCACACATTTGTACCGTCTGCTTAATCTCCTTCACATCATGCACCCGTACGATCTGACAGCCTTGGGCAATGCCAAGCGCCACTGTAGCTATAGTTCCGAACACAAGTTCATCTACCGGAAGATCAAGCGTCGTTCTAATAAATCTCTTACGTGACGTACCCAGCAGCACCGGGAAGCCAAGATGAACCAGCTCGTCCAGCGATTGCATCACCTTCAAGTTCTCCTCATAGTCCTTGGCAAAGCCAATCCCCGGGTCGAGAATGATATTATTGTCACGCACTCCGGCATCCCTGGCAATTCTAACGCTCTCAAGCAGGTCATCCGCTACATCCTGCATCAGAGCATGATAATTACGGTCATTTCGATTGTGCATGATGATTGCCGGGCAATCAAATTGCGCTGCAACCGCGGCCATCTCTGGGTCAGCCTTGAAGCCCCACACATCATTAATAATATGAGCCCCAGCCTGAAGCGACTCTCTAGCGACGACAGCCTTATAGGTATCCACTGACAAAGGAACATGAGGCATCGCACGATGGAGCGCCTCCACAACAGGGACAACCCGTTCCAGTTCTTCCTCTGCCCCTACCGGGTTATGCCCAGGCCGTGTTGATTCCCCACCAATATCAATAATGTCTGCCCCCGCAGCCACCATCTCCTCAGCATGACGAATTGCCACATCTATCTGATTATAACGCCCTCCATCCGAGAAGGAGTCCGGTGTCACATTAAGGATACCCATAACTAACGTGCGGTTACCTAGCTCAAGCACCGTATCGCCGCAGCGATAACTACGTTTATATAGTTTTGGTTGCATTTATTTTCCCGCCTTTTGTCTATATTGCTCTAATAGTTGTCTTGTAATAGGTCCGATCTCTCTATTCCCAACTATATGACTGCCACCCGTAGGCTCGAGAAGACATGTTACAGGCACTGCCTCCTGAATAGAGTTCGTTACAAAGATCTCATCGGCTTCCTTCAATTGATCCCACCTATAATATCCTTCTTCAAACGGTAATTCCAATTGGTTGGCCAATTCGAGAATGAACGCGCGGGTAATTCCCGGCAAAATCCCTGTCCCTATATCAGGCGTATATAGCTTGCCATCCTGCACAAAGAATAGATTGCTTACAATTCCCTCGGCCAAATAACCATCCGTAGTCAGTTGCATGCCCTCGTCATTGCCTGCCCTTAAATGCGTATATTCTCTTAATTCACGCTTCGCCAACATGTTATTCATATAATGCAGCGATTTCAGGCGGATCTCACCTTCTGGCGTATTACGAGGTGTATTCAGCCGCCATAACGACTTACCCTGAACATACAATTGCGAATCTGCGGGCGACAGAGACTTAACATAAATGATAACGGCAGGATTCTTGTAATCCTCTGAGGGAAGCCCAAGCGGACCTTCTCCCGCCGATATCGTCAGACGAATATAGCCGTCCTGTAGCTCATTGAGGCGAAGCAGCTCTCCGATCTCTTGGACAACCTGATTCAACTGCAGCGAGTAACGAATCCCCAGACTTCTGCAGCCTTGCTCAAGCCGTTCCAGATGCCTCTCCAATAAAAAAGGACGTCCACCATAGGTTCGAAAAGTCTCGAATAGGCCCATCCCGTACATGAAGCCGTGATCCATTACGGACAGCACGGCTTCAGCGGTTGGGGTGGGAACTCCGTTCACCCCGATATATTTCATATAATTGCTTCTGCCTTCCGGCTTAAGAAATTGCGGAGAATTTGATGTCCATGATCGGTGATAATGGATTCAGGATGGAATTGCACACCTTCGACAGCATACTCTTTATGACGCAGGCCCATAATTTCTCCCTCTGCAGTCTCTGCGGTAATCTCCAGGCAGTCCGGCAGACTCTCCCGCTCAACGATCAGGGAATGATACCGTGTCGCCGTAAATGGTGATGGCAGACTAGCGAATACCGATTCACCTTGATGGTGAATTGGTGATGTCTTCCCATGCATTAAGCGCTCTGCGCGAATTACATTCCCGCCGAAGGCCTGACCGATCGCTTGATGACCGAGACAGACACCGAAAATTGGAATTACTCCTTTGAACCGCTCAATGACATCCAGTGTAATTCCGGCCTCATTTGGTGTACAAGGACCCGGAGAGAGCAGAATGTGATCAGGCTTAAGTTCAGCTATCCCGTCTAGATCAATCTCATCATTGCGTCTGACGCTCACTTCTTCTCCAAGCTCCCCTAGATATTGCACCAGATTGTACGTAAAAGAATCATAATTATCGATGACCAGTATCATTTCCTTCATCCCCCTTCTTACCGCCTTGGCATCCGTCTTGCTCACTTCTTCCCAGCGCCATGGCTATTGCCTTAGCCTTATTATGACATTCCCGGTACTCCCGGTAAGGCGAAGAATCGATAACGATTCCTGCTCCCGCTTGAATATATCCGAAACCGTCTTTTACGACCAGCGTACGTATAATAATATTTAATTCCATATTGCCGTTATAGTCAATCCATCCCATCGCTCCGGTATAGGGTCCACGAGTAACTGGCTCCAACTCCTCGATGATCTCCATCGTTCTGATCTTAGGTGCTCCTGTAATCGTCCCTCCGGGGAAGACAGCCGCGATCGCATCCATTGCTGTCTTGTCTTCCGGAAGACGTCCCTCTACCTCAGATACAAGATGCATGACATGCGAATAACGTTCGATCGTGAACAGCTCACTCACTCTGACAGAGCCAAACTCGGCCACCCGTCCCAGATCATTACGTAACAAATCGACAAGCATAATATGCTCCGCCTGCTCCTTCTCGTTCGTGCGCAGCTCTTCCTCCATCTTTAGATCCTCTTCTTCAGTCAGACCGCGGCGACGGGTACCCGCAATTGGACGGGTGCGCATGACTCCCTGATCCAGCTTAATCAGCAGCTCAGGCGAAGCGGATACAAGCTGAAAGTCCGGGAAGCGCATGAAACCCATATAAGGAGAAGGGTTAATCTGTCTTAGATCCTCATAGATCTGCTCAGACAAGGCTGCCAGAGGGAATGCCTGTCTCAACGACAGGTTAACCTGAAACACATCGCCTGCAGAGATATATTTCTGAACTTTCTCAACCGCCCGCTCGAATCCCTCTTGGGAGAAGGAAACACTATGGGCCGTAGGCTCCGGGATCGACTCCAATGTAGACGACGGGTTCCGCTTAGAATTACTGCTCTGTACTCTGCTGAACTTTTGCCATTGCTCTAACATTCGGGCAGCCGTTCTGCCCGCCAAGTCATATTTCTCTCGTAAATTCTCGATGCCTTCTTCCATACCAGCTATCGAACAATGAACAACTGCATAAATATCACCCTGCATAGCATCTACGACCCAGAGCTCTTCAAATCTCATCCAGCTATAATCATCAAGCTTGAGATCGTCCTCAGCCAATTGCGGCAGACTCTCCAACGATCTAGCCACATCATAACCCAAAAATCCAACGGCTCCGCCGCAGAAGAAAGGAAGCTCCTTGATCGATGGAGATTTATAAGGAGCAAGCCAGTTCCCTAACAATTCAAGAGGCTTACCCTCTATCCTTACCACCTCAGCCTGCTCACGCTTCAAATCATAGATACGGGCTGAATTCCCCTTCCCTCGGATCACAGACACCGGTGTCAAACCGAGGAAAGTGTAGCGCCCCCCTTTGCCACTCTCAAGTACACAGGAATACGGGTGAGCTTCTTCCCAAGCAGCAGACCAATGGTCAGGCAACGGGTCCTCAGCATTCATCTTCACTGCATAAGGAAGCATCGTCCAACTTCCCTCCCGTGCCAGAAGAACCCAATCTTCAAATGTTAGCATAGTCTTCATTAGGCGCTGAATCCTCCATCATCTTGTTTGTGCTTGTTAGTATACTAGAGGTTGTTTAAAAAGTCCCCAAAAAGTGGACCTTGTAAGCAACATCAAATTATATACAAAAAAACCCCAGGAGTTCGAACCGAACTACCCGGGGATGGTGTATGATCTGACTCGCGCAATATAACTCACGAATTATTGAGATTGCATTATAAGATTAAGCCTCGAAATTGTATAACGGTGTGCTCAGATAGCGTTCGCCATTACTTGGAATCACCGCTACTACGCGTTTGCCTTTGCCGAGTTCCTTAGCTACCTTAAGAGCAGCGAATACAGCCGCACCGGAAGAGATACCGCCTAGAATCCCTTCTTCTCTAGCAACATGACGCGCTTGATCGAAGGCTTCGTCATTCTCAACATGGATAATTTCATCATAGATATCACGATTCAAAATCTCAGGGATGAAGTTAGCTCCGAGGCCTTGGATCTTATGAGGACCTGGTTTGCCACCCGACAGAATTGGAGACGCTGCAGGCTCTACCGCATAGATCTTCACGTCAGGGAAGTGCTTCTTAAGAACTTCACCCGCACCACTAATTGTACCGCCAGTTCCGATCCCAGCTACGAAAGCATCCAATTTACCGTCGAGCGATTCAATAGCCTCAACGATTTCAGGACCCGTCGTCTCACGGTGAATTTTCACGTTAGCTTGGTTTCTAAATTGATCTGCCAGGAAATAATCCGGATTTGCAGCCAGAATCTCTTCCGCCTTCTTAACAGCTCCGTTCATTCCTTCCGATCCTGGAGTCAACACAAGCTCTGCCCCGTATGCACGCAGCAGGTTGCGACGTTCAATACTCATCGTCTCAGGCATAATGATAACCGCCTTGTATCCTTTGGCTGCAGCAACCAATGCAAGACCGATTCCCGTATTGCCACTAGTCGCTTCAACAATCGTTCCGCCCGGCTTCAATTTGCCAGACTTCTCAGCTTCCTCAACGATGCTAATTGCGATCCGATCCTTAACACTAGAGCCGGGATTTTGGTATTCCAGCTTCACATAGATTTCCGCGCTATCCTCAGGAACAATCCGATTCAAGCGTACTAGAGGTGTACCACCGATCAACTCTGTTACATTATTAACGATCTTTGCCATACAAAGCCCTCCTTTGGATATAAAGCATAAGATAATTCATCGAAGTAACAGCCGTGTTACGACATGCTGTCCTTTTAACTTTTACATATAATCATGATGTAAAATGAAAGACTTTCGAAGAAAATCGTTAAGTTCTCCTGCTTTCATTTATTTCCGAGTAATCAAGTCGGTTTTACTAATATTATCTTAACAACCTAAGGTAGGAGTTGTCAAGAAAGGACACAAAAAATACTTTACCCCTTTCGGATCATTCTTAATTCCAAGGGGCAAAGCATCTCATTCTTAGGTTCGAATTGTTATTCCTGTTCGTCAAGCCGGGAGATTAAATGACTAATATCTTCGCGACTGAACTTGTACACCTCATTGCAGAAGTCACAGATAACCTCTTCTTCTTCATGTCCAGAATCGCGGATCTCCTCCAGCTCTTTTCTACCTAAGCTGATCAGTGTACGTTCAACCCGCTCCCGCGAACAGTTACAAGCGAATACAATGTCCATCTCGTCCAGTATCTTCACATCAGGAACGATCTTGCGCAGCATCTCATCAAGTTCCATTCCTTGATCAAGCAGCGTGGTTACAGGCGGAATTGCTCCGATGGATTGCTCAATGGCGCTAATCTCCTCATCACTAAGGCCAGGCATCAGCTGAATGATGAACCCTCCGGCCACGATGACCGAGTTATCCTCATCCACTAGAACCCCAAGACCTACTGCTGATGGAGTTTGTTCCGATACCGCAAAATAATAAGTGAAGTCTTCAGCGATCTCACCCGAAATGATAGGCGAGCTACCGCTGTACGGCTCTTTCAGCCCCAAATCTTTGGTTACATATATATATCCGGATGTTCCCACAGCAGCGGCTACATCCATCTTGCCTGGTCTCTTGCTCGGTGTCTGAACGTGAGGGTTCTTAACTGTACCACGTACTTCACCTTTAGCGTTAGCATCGGCAATAATTTGCCCGACAGGACCATCGCCCTTCACTTGCACCGTTAATTTCTCTTCACCCTTCAACATAGCGCCCATCATAGCAGCCGCAGTAACCGTTCGGCCTAATGCCGCCGTTGTCGTCGGGAAAGTATCATGTCTGCGCCGCAGTTCTTCGACGAGCTCGGTTGTACGCACAGCGAAGGCGCGAACCTTCCCATCCAGTGCGATCCCGCGAATGAGACGATCTTGTGTTGCTGTATTTGCAGTATTATCCACCCGAGTATCCTCCCTTGTGTATATAAGTCGAATCCAGCTCGACTTATCCTATAATGTAATGTTGCTTATTGGTTGCGCTCATAAATAATACGCAGGCCCTCTAGGGTCAAGAGTGGATCTACTTCCTGAATAGACTTGGATTCGCTGGCAATCAACTCGGCAAGTCCGCCGGTAGCGATTACCTTGATATCTCCATCCATCTCACGGCCGATCCTCTCCACGATACCATCGACCTGCCCGGCATATCCAAATATGATGCCAGACTGCATCGCATGGATCGTATTGCGGCCAATGACCTTCTTCGGCTTCTCGAGCTCAATCCGTGGCAATTTCGAGGCCCTCTGATACAGCGCCTCAGTCGATATCCCGATTCCCGGTACTATCGCGCCACCGAGATAATTCCCCGCAGTATCCACGCAGTCGAAGGTCGTCGCTGTACCGAAATCAACGACAACGAGCGGCCCACCAAACTTATCGATCGCCGCAACTGCATTCACGATCCGGTCAGCACCTACTTCGCGTGGGTTCTCGTATTTAAGATTGAGACCTGTTCTGATTCCTGGTCCAACAACCAGAGGCTTCCTCCGCAAATACTTCACGCTGAGATCCTCCAGCACATGCATCAACGGAGGAACCACCGAAGAGATAATGACACCCTCGATTAGCTTAATATCTATATTAGACATTTGGAACAGGTTATTAATCAGCACCCCATATTCATCAACTGTAGACTGCCGATTCGTGCCGATCCGGAAGTGATGTAGCAGCTCCCGCTCCTTATAAATACCAAGGACGATATTTGTATTGCCGACATCCACCACAAGGAACATCGATTTTACCTCACTTTCTTCTCGCCCAGATCCAAACTGATATCCAGACTCTCAAACGAATATGTCAACCGTCCTACAGAGATCACATCAACGCCGCTCTCGGCAATGCCATGGATCGTCTGCAACGAGACATTCCCGGATGCCTCCACCGTGACATGCGGTGCCTTAGACTTGATCAGAGCTACCGCTTCCTTCATCAACTTTGGCTCCATATTATCAAGCATAATAATGTCCGCCTTGGCGGTCAGAGCCTCCTTCACTTGCTCGAGACTCTCCGTCTCCACCTCGATCTTCATTGTATGCGGAATATTCGCCCTAGCGCGGCTAACTGCTTCTGCGATTCCGCCCGCGCCCTTGATATGATTATCCTTGATCATCACCGCATCATATAATCCGAAGCGATGGTTGGCTCCGCCACCCATACGTACGGCATATTTCTCCAGCATACGATGGCCAGGAGTCGTCTTGCGCGTATCAACAAGGCGTACAGACAAACCTTCCAGAGCGTCAACAAACGACCGCGTACGCGTCGCGATACCTGACAGGCGCTGCAAGAGGTTCAACGCAAGCCGTTCACCCGTCAGAATACTATGTGTGCTTCCCTCAACCTCTGCTAGAACGGTCCCTTTCGCTATCGCTTCGCCATCCTGAACGAATGGAGTAAATTTTAGCGTGGGATCCACAACCTCGAACACCAATTGCGCGACAGGCATACCAGCTACTATACCGGCCTCCTTGGCGTGAATAATTCCTTTGGATTCATGGCCGGACGGCACCGTTACACTCGTAGTAACATCGCCCGAGCCCACATCTTCGTGCAGCCATATACGAATCGACTCATTAAGCCCTTCATTATATCCATTAATCATCATCACTAATATCCCCCAGCATCCCTTGTTCTCGGTGCCGCAAAATATGCCTTAGCCAACGCTCATCGTTCCGCACTGGGAAATCTTCACGATAATGCCCACCGCGACTCTCTTCCCTGGCTAACGCTGATTCTGTCAACAATAGCGAACAAGTTAGCATATTCGCGAACTCCATCTGCTCACTTGTATGCAGTTCTGTCGTGTAAATAGCCTGCATCCGTTGCAGCTCCTCTAATCCCTTGAGCAGGCCCTCACGCGTCCGGCGCACACCTACCTGGCGAACCATATTCTTCTGTATCTTCAACCTGTGTTCCACCATTGGTTGTGCCATCGGCTCCGTGCGCTCCCTGGAATAGGCGATATTTAAGCCAGTCTTCCGAAGTGGTTCTAATTGACGAATACGTTCGATAATACGGCGCCCATAGACAATCGCTTCAGATAGCGAATTGCTGGCCAAACGATTGGCTCCATGTACACCTGTAGATGAGACTTCACCGCAAGCGAAAAGTCGCTCAACGTTGGTCTCCCCATGATGACCGGTACGAACGCCCCCCATCATATAATGCGCAGCCGGGGCGACCGGAATCCAGTCCGTCGTCATATCCAGCCCATAACCGAGACATGTCTCATATATGGTCGGGAACCGACGCTTGATCAGCTCAGGCGATTCATGGGAAATATCCAAATACACATGAGTTGAATGGGTAGCCTCCATCTCGCTTACGATCGCCCTGGCTACGATATCCCGGGGCGCCAGCTCCAGCAATACATGGTATTTCTCCATGAATCGTTCGCCTTTAATATTACGAAGAACAGCCCCTTCTCCACGCACCGCTTCCGAGATCAGAAACCGCGGCGCCCCCGGGTAGCATAGCGAGGTGGGGTGGAATTGAATGAATTCCAAATCACGCAGATAGGCTCCAGCCCGATAAGCGATCGCCATGCCATCTCCGGTGGCTATCTCCGGATTCGTCGTATAACGATACAATTGACCGGCGCCCCCGGTGCAGAGAATCGTGGCTTGCCCGCGCAAGAATACACGCTGTCCATCCGGCCGCTGTACTAGCGCCCCCAGACATTCATTATCCTCGGTAATCAAGTCGATGACATAATGATCAGTCCATACATCGATACGATCATGGGAAGTCACCTGCTCAGATAACGCCCGAACGATCTCATAGCCTGTAGCATCCCCATTGGCATGAAGGATACGACGATGGCT
The DNA here is from genome assembly GCA_036498705.1 of Paenibacillus sp. Lineage (GTDB taxonomy): Bacteria > Bacillota > Bacilli > Paenibacillales > Paenibacillaceae > Fontibacillus. The sequence goes on along the minus strand of DASYFA010000052.1, from coordinate 15,236 downwards.
ATGCGCTCCCTCCCTGGTCAGGGCAATCTCTCCATTCTCCTCATCAAAGGCAGTACCAAGACGTATTAATTCCTCTACGCCTTCAGGCCCTTCATGAACTAGAATATTTACGGATTCTAAGGAGCATAACCCTGCACCTGCCATCAGAGTATCTTCTCTATGAGATTCTGCAGAGTCGTCGTCGGACATGACGGCGGCTATGCCGCCTTGCGCATACCTTGTATTGCTCTCCATAAGTGCCTTCTTCGTAATCATCGTTACGTGCCGATCTTCACTTGCCTTAATAGCTGTGAACAGCCCAGCGATACCCGAGCCGATTACAATGATGTCTGTGTCGATCACAGGCAATTGCCCGAGATCAAAATCGACCAAATATTGTGGAATCACGATAGTCACCTGTCTTGAGATGAGAGTAGCGCATGCTACTGAACCTGTAACATGCGCTCTAGAGAAATTCTGGCCTTGTCGGCGACAGCAGGCGGAACATAAATCTGCGGCTGCATCGTCTCGAGACATTTCACGAGTTTCTTCAAGTTGTTAACCTTCATATTGGGGCACACGAGGAATTTGGATGCAAAGTGGAATGTCTTATCCGGGCTATCCTGCCTAAGCTGATATCCGGTTCCATCTTCCGTTCCTACGATAAATTCCTGTGTGTTCGATTTCTTACAATAATCAATGATCGCTGTCGTACTGCCGACAAAATCGCCCATAGCCACGACCTCTGGCCGGCACTCTGGATGAACGACAAATTCGGCATTTGGATGCTTCGCTTTCATCTCGACCACATCTTTGACCGTTAGCATGTCGTGAGTGTTGCAATAGCCTTCCCAAATGATCATCTTCTTGTCCGTGTGCTGCTGGACGTAGTGACCCAGATTCTTATCCGGAACCCAAATAATCTCATCGGCATCCACCGAATTGATTACCTTGACTGCATTTGCGGATGTACAGCAAATATCAGTCTCTGCCTTAACGTCAGCGGAGGAATTAATATAGGTAACAACCTTGGCATTAGGATGCTGCGCTTTTAGCTTGCGAAGGCCGTCGACATTTACCATATCGGCCATCGGACAGCCGGCCCGTTCATCCGGAATAAGTACCGTCTTGTTCGGTGCCAGAATCTTTGCGCTCTCCCCCATAAAATGAACTCCACAGAAAACGATCGTCTCTGCTTCGGTTGAAGCTGCCTTCTGAGCAAGCAAAAATGAGTCGCCACGAAAATCGGCAACCTCCTGAATTTCATCACGTTGATAATAATGCGCTAAAATAATTGCGTTGCGTTCCTTCTTGAGCTGTACGAGCTTCTCCCGCAGTTCGCGGTTCATCTCCGCCTTCCGCTCCAGTGCCTGAGCCTCCACTTGATCCTTCCTCCCCATCATGCGCTCACGATTCTACGCCGCGGCTTCTCTCTATAACCACTTAACAACTATATATCCATGTCGTGTCGTCTAACAGCAAGCACGGGTGCATGCCAAGTCACACGGTGTTAACAATTAATTTACACAAGGTAAGTTTCACTGTCAATCAACCTGATTGGCATTATTCACCTGTTCCGATCCGTTAGCTCAACTAATAATGCGTGTTTAAAAAGTCAAACTTTCAGCACCGAAGCTTATGCTTACGATGTTCGTTTTTTCAAAACGCTTCAGTTGGATGAAGCTAGGGTCTGAGGAGCGGAGCTACACGTTTTCGTAGAAAACGACCTCGGAAGCATTTGCTTGTAGTGGGTACGTGAACACCAGAAGGCCCGGCTGAATTCAAGATTCGATGTCGATTAAGCTTCCTGTGCTACTTCGTGATCAAAGGGCGACCTTTTAAACAACCTCTTCTATAACTCTAATTATGGGCATAAAAAAACCGGAAGGCCATCTCTGGCCCTCCGGCTGTTCTGTCCCCAATCTTAGGAACATATCGATTCGCTTATACGGTAGGCGTGCCGCCACCGTTATTTGATCCGTTATTGTCGCCATCCTCCGGTGTAACCGGAGCATCGCCTACAGTTCCCTGCGGCTTATCCACGACTGGATCCTGTGTGAAGTCATTCGCTGAACCACTTGGCACATCGTTCGGAATGTCCCCTCTAGGGATAATAGGATTCGTATCATCGGCCTTGCCTTGAATACGCACCTTCACATCACCGACAGAATCAATGATCGGTTCTCCAGATTCCGAGGAACCCTCATCATTACCGTCAATAGTTTCGCCAGCCTCCAGCAATCTGCCGTGCTTGATCAATTGATCAATTTGATCAAATTCCAGTGTTTCCACTTCAAGCAACGTCTCAGCGATAAGATGAACTTCCTTGGAATGCTCAGTCAGGATTTGTCTACATTGCTCATAGCACTCGTTAATGAAGCGCTGCATCTCTTGGTCGATCTGATAAGCGATTTGATCACTGTAGTTCTGCTCATGCCCGAAGTCACGGCCAAGGAATACTTGCCCTTGTGAGGTTCCGAATTGCATAGGGCCCAGCTTCTCACTCATGCCGTACTCGACGATCATGCTGCGAACGATGCCGGTCGCTTGCTGGAAGTCACTATAAGCTCCAGTACCAATCTCACCGATGAACAATTCCTCGGATACACGACCGCCCAGAAGGCCAGTTACCTTCTCAAGCAGCTCTTGCTTCGTAACCAGCATACGATCTTCCTTCGGCAGCATGATGACATAACCGCCAGCGCGTCCGCGCGGAATGATCGTTACCTTATGAACCATATCGGCATTTGCCAAGAAATATCCGACAATCGTATGACCCGCTTCATGGAAAGCGACAATGCGCTTCTCGCGATCGCTGATTACACGGCTGCGTTTCTCTGTACCAACAATGACGCGGTCGATAGACTCATCAACCTCTAACATGGAAATATCCTTACGATTACGGCGCGCTGCAAGCAAAGCAGCTTCGTTAAGTAGGTTCTCTAAATCTGCGCCGGTAAATCCAGTCGTCCGCTTCGCGATGACATCCAGACGAACATCCTTCGTGAGCGGTTTGTTACGGGCGTGTACTTTCAGTACTGCCTCACGGCCTTTCACATCTGGACGGTCAACCGTAATTTGACGGTCAAAGCGTCCCGGACGGAGCAATGCCGGGTCAAGAATGTCGGCACGGTTCGTTGCTGCGATAATGATGATACCTTCGTTGCCGCCAAAACCGTCCATCTCAACGAGCAATTGGTTGAGTGTCTGTTCACGTTCATCATGCCCGCCACCAAGGCCGGCGCCACGCTGACGACCCACCGCATCAATCTCGTCTATAAAGATAATACATGGAGCATTCTTCTTCGCATTCTCGAACAAGTCCCGCACCCGGGAAGCACCGACACCGACAAACATTTCAACGAAGTCAGAACCCGAGATGCTGAAGAACGGAACGCCTGCTTCGCCGGCTACCGCACGAGCGAGCAAGGTTTTACCTGTACCCGGAGGGCCCACAAGCAGGACACCCTTCGGAATTCGTGCACCAACTGCCGAGAATTTCCGCGGATCCTTCAAGAAGTCAACAACTTCAACGAGCTCTTGCTTCTCTTCATCAGCCCCGGCTACATCCTCGAAGGTAACCTTCTTCTTCTCCTCGTTATAGAGACGGGCTCGGCTCTTACCAAAGTTCATCACTTTGCCTCCGCCGCCCTGCGCCTGATTAAACAGGAAGAAGAACAGAATGAACATAATTGCCAGTGGAACAATCGAAGTCAGGAAAGTAAGCCAGATGCTCTGTTCCTGCATTTTCTTCCAGGTCACTTTAAAGTTATTCTGCTCACTGAGATCTGTAATCTCCTTGAGCACGTTCTCGTCAAATGGAATATAAGCCGAGAACTTCTTCGTCCTGCTGTCACCGACTTTTTCTTTATACTCACCGGTTACCAGATAGGCATAACCGTCAAATTTACCGGTTAATTCCTCAACATTGTTCGCCTTCAATTGCTGGCGCAACTCTGTATAACTAGGGGTGACGGTTTCCTCTTGTCCGCCAATAAGAAATTGAGCGATGCCCACCACGACTAAGAAAAGTATCAAATAAAAACCAGAATTCCGGATGAACCGATTCATCCCCTACCTCCTCTCAGAACCTTAAAATATTTTACCATAGCCGCATACACCTTTTCAAAAAACAGGCCAGGAGTCCATCAGACCGTAGGTAACGGCTGATATTAACTAGAGTAAACCTCCGGCTTAAGCACTCCAATGTAAGGAAGGTTACGGTATTTTTCAGCATAATCCAGTCCATATCCAACCACGAAAGCATCCGGCAGAATAAACCCGGACATATCAGCCTTCAAATCAACGGTTCGACGGGCTGGCTTATCAAACAGTGTAACAAGCTTTATAGAATTCACATTGCGACGCTGGAGCACATCCACCAGATAGCTTAGGGTTAATCCGCTGTCGATAATGTCTTCCACGATTAGGATATCACGTCCTTCAACGGAAGAATCCAGATCCTTAATAATCTTCACTTCTCCTGAAGAACGGGTAGACGTCCCATAACTTGAGACAGCCATAAAGTCCATCTCTAAAGGCACTGTAATTTTCTTAACCAAATCCGCCATGAATATAAAAGCACCTTTAAGAATACAGATGACCAGCGGATTACGCCCCTCATATTCTTCACTTAATTTTTTACCCATTTCTGCAACTTTTGCTTCGATCTGTTCCTGCGTGAACAGAACCTCTTGAATGTCGTTATGCAATGTAAGTAAACCCCCTACGTTAAACTATGAATGCCTTAGATTTGCAGTTCCTGCTTCAGTTAAACCCTCTCGTATCCAAAACTATTCGCAAAACGGAAGTCGTATGCTGGCTTACCGTAGCAATTGCGGAGCGACGAAGACCGGGAATCCATATAATTTGGCCCTCTGCATCCGTCACCATAGGAATTTGGGAGCGAGAAGAAGGAGGTATTTTCGCGTCGATGAAAATATCCTTTACTTTTTTGCTTCCATTTAATCCTATGACCTTCATAAAGTCTCCTGGCAGCCGGGAACGCACAGTAAGCGGATAAAGGAGCCTATCCGCATCGAATACCGCTTCCTCGTCCCACAATTCATCTAGGGATACAGAGCCCATATTAGCCCCATACCGGGTGAAACGCAAACAATGCTCCGTACCTGGAACAGATATTTCAGCCGGAAAATCCTCTACGGGATATGTATAGGACAAACCTGAATTTCCCGCATCAGGCATAAACCGGATCGTATCATATTCACGCATACAGCGCAGTCCACCGCCAAGATCAAGACTCCACGTCGTAGGCAGCTCCTGAATTGCACCCTTGCGAATCGCTTCAATCTTGGTAAAATCATTGTCTTCTGTGCCCAAAGGCAGATAATTTAATATTAGTTTAATCAACCTCCGTTGTAAAGCGGCATGTAAGGCGACAAAAGGCTCAATCTTAAATGAAAAAATTCCGCCTTCGTCAAAGATCAGCTCCTGATATACCTGTTCCGCCTTCTGCTGTATAAAATCGTCTTCTGTACCGACTACTTCGGCCAGACGATTTAAAGATTCTGCAAGTCCGCTATTATACTGCCCCAAAAAGGGCAGCACATCCAGACGAATTGCATTTCTTGCGTACTTAGGCAATAAATTCGTGCTGTCTGTAACATACGGTATGCCTGTCTTCTCGCACATATGAATTAGATCATTCTTGTATATACGAAGCAACGGACGGATAAGTTCCACATTTTTTTCACGCCGTTTCAATCTCATCCCGGCAAGGCCGGAAGATCCACTCCCACGCAAAATTCGCATCAGTACTGTCTCCGCCTGATCGTCGGCATGATGGGCCAGAGCTATCGCAGCCGCCCCATATTTCTTTGCGACGCTGTGCAAGAACTCATACCTTTTCTCGCGGGCTGCCAGCTGGGATCCGTGTCCCGATTCCTTCATATAGGCAGGAATATCGTAGACACCAAGCTCGAACGGGATACCAAGTTCGCTTGCCATCCTGCGTACGAAATCCGCCTCCTCATCCGACTCCGCTCCGCGGAACCCATGATTCACATGGGCACAGACAAGACGCAGCTTGAGATTAGGCTCAGCCGCCAAATAATGTAATATATGTAGAAGCGCAACAGAGTCAGGGCCTCCCGATACAGCCACGATAATGCAGTCTCCCGGAGACCACAGCCTTTCCTCGTTGCCGATCTGGCGCACTTGCTCAACTAATCGGTGCATCACTCTACTGTTCATGCGCCCTCCCCCTCCAATCGTCATCTCTCCATTATAAGTCTATTTCCAGAAAGTGAACAACAAGGCGCAGAAAAGTAAAAGCAAAGATAGCGTAAAAGCCCCCATCATCCACGCTGGTGTCGATGATTTGGACTTACGCTGCAGAACTTGCTTCTGTACCTGTTCCCTCCACAATTGACGAGCCTCCGCGGTGCTGCGGAACTTCCCCTCCAGCGCCCGCTCGAGCCATTTGCGATAAGGCTGCAGGGATGCCTCGCCCTGCACGATCGCTAGTAAATCGCTCTTACTTCGGGTCTGCGGCAAGCCGGAGGCGACCTCCTTCAGTGGAGCCTCAGCCAGCAAATGGATGCATACGACCGCGAATGAGAATAGATCATAGGAAGGCTCCGCCGTCCTTCCTCCCGCACCCCAGTAGCCACGATCATACCATTCTGTAAATTGCCGCACACTCCTACCGTTCTCGCTGACTCCCCCGTAGTCGATGAGCTCTACCTCGCCATAGGGCGAGACAAGAACATTCTCCGGCTTCAAGTCCCCGAACGTGAACCCTAGACGATGTAGCCCTTCCAGCTGCTGTAGCAACGAATATCCGGCCACATTAAGCCATCGGCTGCCCTGCTGTGCCAGGAATGGTCGTAGTGGTTCACCCTTCACGTAGCGCATAACATAGAAAGGAATCTCCTTGCCCTCTAGAGAGTAATCATCTACCTCTACCAGATATGAGAGATCCCTTTGCCCTGTTATACCACTCTTACGCTTCTTCCGCTGCAGCGCCTTAAGCACGTTGATTTCCGATTGTAGATCGATCGTGTCGAAGCCCATTTTGAGTGCATACTGTCTCGAGCTCTTCACCTGCTTCACCAAATAGACGACCCCGTTGGCGCCTTGTCCAAGCAGACGTTGAATCAAGTAGCGTTCACCCTTCCAGCGCCCAGTAATAATCGTTCCTGGCGGCAGGGTCCATTTAGACGACGTAGTCACCAAGCATCGCTTCTCCTTCACCTTTCTCGTCCGAACCATTCCTAGCTCCATGTCCATTCAGTGTACCATAACGGAAGAATTCAATCACCTTCAGGATCGCCGGACCAGTCGGAGTTGCCCCCCTCATCATGAGACGTTGGAAGATAGACCGGGCTGAGCCAAGATTGCTGGTCCAACCGATATCCAAGACCGCATCCTCACCGCTGTGAGCACCGGGAAAATGAAATACAGCCACCTGGCTGCTACCCTTTCTCGCACCTAAGCTAAGCATCATATCGCGGATCGCATCCTCAACAGCAGCAAGCTTCGGCTTCATACTGGCGCTGGCATCGATCAGTAGGGCTACCTGCAAGGGACTATTCTCACTAAGCTCATCTATAACTTCTACCACTTCGGCGCGCTGCTCCGGCGGCAACACCTCGATCGAGGACTCCCCTAAAATATGCTTCAGCTCCTTACCCACCGCCTGCTGAATCGTCTGAACGACGGTCTTACGCGTTAGCATCTGCATCGTCTGCGCCAGCTTCTCCGTCCCTGTTAACCGACTCATCCCCCCGCCGCTTCTAGCGATCTCCTCAATCTCAATGCTGCCAAGCTCACCGATCGTTCCGTAATCAACGATACCTACCACATTGACGGTAATACCCTCCTGACGAGCCAATGCCGCCGCCATCACTGGACTCTCCCCTACATTGGAACAACCATCTGTAATCAACATAATTTGTTTCATCGCTATAATTCGCCTCCTAATCATTCCTGTAATCTCTCTTCTCTAGCATTTCCAGGATTAATAGGATTCAAACTAGATCAGTTGAACTAATCGAGGGATGGAAGCGGTTGGGTAATGGATTCTTGAAATGATAACTATACCATGAGCAAGAATAGCAGAAGCGGCCCACGCCAATGTGCCGACGCTGCCGCTTCTGTACTTCGATTATTATTAAAAATATAGAATCATCATAGCTTCTACGGTGCAGGGAAGTATCCGATCCGTACCGCGTAATCTATCATACGTTCGAAAAACTCGCGATCCGGAGCATGGCAGACAACAGGTGTACCCGCTAAAAATTCATTCGTCTGCGGGCAGGCGAAGCGGTAGATGGAATTTTTCGCTCCGTCTCCCTCTAATTGAGCCATCGCCAGTTCCATGCCAGCCTGATTCTTCGGTTGATTCGGATCCAGTAGCCAAGCCTCATAATCACGCCATTCTAGCAGTTCAACATAATAGCCATACTCACGCAAGTGATCGACCATGTCTACATAAGAGATTTGCACCGGATTGCAGATGTGGAACAATCTACCCGAGCTCTTCTCCTGCAGTGCCAGAGCCGAGATAGACGCGCCCGCATAATCCACCGGAGCGAAGTCTACCTGCCAATGTACTCTCGGCGCCTTACCAAGCAACAGCATCGCCTTCAACATCCGATAGAAGGCGTTATTATCAATGTTCTTCTGGAATATACCTGTGGTTGAGTAGCAAGACAAATTGCCTACCCGGTATACCGAAGTAGCTACTCCTTCTTCTTCACATGCCCGAATCACCAGCTTCTCCGCTTCGAGCTTACTATTCGTATATACATTCTCGGTTGCTACCGCATCGTAGCCGCTGCCTTCTGTGAACGACTCCCATAAGCCGAGGAAGGCCAGATCCTCTGGAATACCCAGTGTGGATACATAATGGAAGCGTACATCCTTCCCGCGCGCCAAATCGAGTAGTCGGTCCGTACTCTCAACGTTCACTTTAGTGAAATAGTCGGTTGAACCGAAATGCTTCACCTCAGCTCCACAATGAATTATGGAATCCAGATGCTGGCTAAGCAGCGCTGAATCTTGAGGACTGAGGCCAAGGTTCGACTGCTGCAAATCCCCGCGGACTGCGACAACCCGATTTTCCATCTTCTTCGTAATTTCAGCTCCGTGATACCCCTTCATCACATCGACGAGACGTTGGTATGGTTCTTCCCCTTCTTTGGCACGAACGAGGCAATATATGACCGCCTCAGAGGTTTGCAGCAATTGATAGAGCAGAGAGGAACCCAAATACCCAGTAGCCCCAGTCAATAGAATATGATTCTGAGCGGACATGGAAGGCTTACTATTCTCGCCAAACATACGTGGGAATTCCGCCAAATCGTGAATTTCCTCGCTGCCTGCGAAGGAATCCTCTTCTTCAGTGGCATCCATTAATTCAATCACTCGCTCAGCCATGGCATGTACTGTCGAGTATACGAAGAAATCGTTAATTTTTAATTTTGGGAACCGCGGCTTGAGCAGCACCAGCGTCTCCAATATTTTTAGAGAATGTCCGCCGATCTCAAAGAAGTTGTCATATAAGCCTACGCGGCTGCGATGAAGCGACTTCTCCCAGGCGGCTGCGATCTCCTTCTCTAGTTCAGTGGCTGGCGCGACATAGTTAGGGTCTTCATCGATCTCTACAGGGATCTCGTAAGTACCTAACCGTTTACGATCAATCTTGCCTGTCGGTGACAACGGCATCGTATCCAATATCATAAATTGACCAGGAACCATATAGGCTGGGACCTTAGTCTTCAAGAAGGAAGCAAGCTCCTGCTTACCGATCTCCTCGCCGGACTTAGAAGTATAGAAGCCAATTAGCACCTTCTCGCCGTTATCGTCCTCCTTGACGATCACAGCAACATCCTTCACCTTCTCATGCTTCGCCAGATTCTCCTCGATCTCTCCGATCTCAATCCGGTAACCCCGAATCTTCACCTGGAGATCCTTTCTTCCCATATACTCGATACCGCCATCGTTCAGCAGGCGAACCAAGTCGCCAGATCGATAATATCTTGTGCCCGAGGAGGGGTCTGTTGGATCGATAATAAAAGCCTCCTCCGTCTTATCAGGCAGGTTTAAATAGCCTTTAGCCAGACCGATGGAATGAATCAGCAGCTCACCCATTACATTCACCGGGCAGAGTTGGTCATTCTCGTTGACGATCAGTACCTCGTAATTAGCGAGTGGCTTGCCGATACTGACCGTAGTCAAGTCTTCTGATACCTGTTCCTTGATCATATGCGTCGTCGCAGCCACCGTGATCTCAGTTGGTCCATACGCATTTACGATGAACGGCTGGTGTCCCAGCTTCTTCTGCAATTGACGGACGGACTCCCCAGGGAGCGCTTCACCACCAATAACAAAGCTGCGTATCGCTTGATACTTTATCGCCTCTTCCTCCGTTAAATACGCGGATAATTGATTGAAAAATACGGTCGGCAAAATCCCGATCCGCGTCGCCCCCGTATCCTCAATCGCTGTGGTGAAGCTGTCGACCGAATAACGCTGTTCATTGGACAATAGGTGAAGCTTAGCACCGCAGCATATTGCACTGAATATATCGTACACGGAAGCATCAAAGCTGAAGGTAGAATATTGCAAAATGACATCCTTCTCTGAAAATTTAAGCTGCATAACCGTAGACAGTGACAGGTTCACGACACCCGCATGCCGGATCAGAACTCCCTTTGGTCTTCCTGTTGTACCTGATGTGTAAATCGTGTATGCAATATTATCCTGATCAATAGAAATATGGCAGGCTTCCTCTGAATAAGAAGCAAACCGCTCGAGATCGAAGCATAATAGCTTCAACTCATTTACATTACCTGCTACAAGCGGCTGCAACTTAGATAGATAGGTTTCCTTAGTTAGAACAATCCGGGAGCTGGTATCTTCGATAATATACTGATTTCGATCATCCGGATGCTCTGGGTCCAGCGGAATATAAGTCCCACCTGCTTTGAGGACGCCGAGCATACTGACGACAGCTTCCATGCTTCGCTCCATGTAGATGGCCACAAATCCACCTTTGTGAAGTCCTTGCTCAATTAGCTCATGGGCAACCTGATTAGATAACCGGTCAAGCTCCGCATAGGTCAACTCCCACTCTGCCGATGATAATGCAATCCGGTCTGGGAAACTCTCGACAGTCCTGCTGAGCATTGATGTAATCGTCAGCTCTACTCCCCAATTTCTAGTTGTATCATTGAGCTGCTTATAAGCCAGTACATCCTCGTCAGTCATGATGGAAATGTCGCCTAGAACAGTCTCGGGATGATCCAATACCGCCTGAACAATGCGCTGATAATGTCTGGCGAACTTGTTAACCGTACTCTCTTTGAACAGACGGCTCGGATAGGTGACCTCAGCTATCCACTTTTCCCCCTCTGTCCGCACATACCAGTTAAGACGACTTGCCTCATAAGCGACATTTTGTCCATAAATGGTCTGCACTACAGGCGACTGCGAGACCAGCTTTTCAATCTCCTGAATAGGCAAGCTGACCTCATTAGATAGAACAAGCCGCTCTGCTATAGCAGATAGCAATTGGCTGAATGGCATATCAGCTTCAGTATGAATACGTAATGGAAGTACGCTGCCCTTTGGGGCTTGTACTCCGACGATTTGGTCCTGTTCACCGCTCATTCGATACAGAAAGACATAGTAACAGGCGATCATCCAGGTCTGAACGTCAACGTCCGGAACCACCTGTCTTATCGATGATGAACTGATATTCAGTTCATAGGCCATTCTCTTAAAATCACCAACCGCAGCCAGATCTGGGTAGTCGGTATGGATATGTAATCCGGATAATGGCGGCTGAAGCTCTCTTAGCCAATATTCACGGGCATTCTGATTCATCAGTAGGGTACTCACAAGTGATCAGCTCCTATTCTCTCTCTATTTACAAGTTGTTCAATTCGTCTCCCCTGAACAAACTACAGCTTCAATCCCTCTACCAGATTCTCTAATTTCCCGGAGATTTGATTCAAGTGTTCGGCAGAACTCATAATATTGTCGGAAGAAGCCCGCTGCTCCATGGCACCTTCTTTGATTCGCTCGGAAACAACCGCATTTCTCTCTGCATATTCAGCAATCTGTTTGATCGTTGCCGTAATCTGCTCCGTCTCCGCCACCATCTCCTCAGTGGCCGCAGATACCTCTTGAATTTGACTGGTCACAGAATCCGTCCCATCCAGTATCGTAGCGAAGAGCTCTCCCGTCTCTTGCACGATCTGAATGCCAGCCGCAACATTTCGTTCTCCTTCGCTAATCGCGGCAACGGCCGTTGTCGTCTCCTTCTGGATATAATGAACCAGATCAGCAATTTGCTCTGCCGACTTGGCAGACTCTTCAGCCAACTTCTTCACCTGGTTGGCTACAACCGCAAAGCCTCGTCCTTCCTCACCCGCTCTGGCTGCCTCGATGCTAGCATTCAATGATAACAGATGAGTCTGTTCAGCGATCTGTGTAATCACCTGGACGATCTCTTCAATCTGCCCGGAACGTCTCTGCAATTGTTCAATCGACACGACCGATTGCTGCACTGATTGCTGGATCGAGTCCATCTGCTTAATAACACCACTGATATTATCCCGGCCAACCTCAGAGTTGTCCTTCATTTGCATCGATGCATCCGACAACGCTGAAGTACTGCTAGCAATCGTTCCTACACCTGAGTTGATCTCTTCCAATGAAGTAACACTCTCGGAGATCGACTTGCTCTGCTGCGAGGCCTTCTCAGAGATTTCCTCAATATTGTCACTGATAGCCATGGAGCTCTGATGATTGGTCTCCAGCGTCTCGAATAGAATCTTCGATTGATCCGCTGATTGAATAGAGACCGTCTTAATCGTAGCTACTAGCTCATTCATATTTCGAACTGTTGCATTAAACTTCGCATTTACCTGACCCAACTCGCTCTCATCCGTCTTCAACTGTACGCTGAAATCGCCATGGCTAAGCTTATCCAGTGCGGACATAAGAGCCTTGACCGGAGTGAACGTTCTGCGGGTCACAAAATATTGGAATGACAAAATAACGATTAGAATCACAAGAAGCGCGATAGCCGCGTTACCCAGCAAACTTTTTTGACCGAGCATAATTAGACTGGCATCAAAATCCATGCCCATGTAAGCGAATATTTCACCATTCTTATCCTGAATTGGATAGAGCACTGTTAACCAGGTACCGTAATCATCTTTATAAGGCTTCGTAAACGCAATATGCTTCGTCTTCAGCATTTCCTCGACGCCCTTCACATGATAAGCAGGCTGTCCAAGCATATCGCCCAAATGCAAGCCCTCACCCTCAAACATATCAAGAACTGCCGTCGGGAAAGCTATCATCTGCGTGCTATCATTCTCGACCTTTGCTCCAAAAATATAACCTTGAGCAACATCAGGATGGGTCTCCGACAAATCATCGAACACCTTTGTCAGTTTCTTCTGGAGCTCCGAATTGCGATCCGTGTCCGTGATGGCTGCTTTCGCTTCCTCCGGAGTTATCTTGCCCTTCCAGGCCTCCATGATCTGCTCTGAATTAGTCTCCAACTGATCTGTCAGAACGGCACCTTGGATATAATAGCTAGCTGCTATCAAGATAACACCGGTCATCAAAATAGATATACTCGTTAACAATATATTCTTCGTGACAATACTTAAACGATTAACAAAACCAAAAATCTTCATATTCCGTCTCCTTTTCGTTCCATGTGATGACTTGGAATTACTAATAATTCCTTTCGGTAATCGGTTTTTCTACATTCTCCCTTCAAGATGGGAATCCACTTATAATTCGGGCAAAAAAAAAGATAACCGCATAGCAAACACTATAGGTTACCTAAAAATAGCAACTGGCTGACATATCCCCCATCAGGAGAATTAGTCCCTATAGCTTTGCGTCGCTACCTTTCGATAGCTTTGCCCAAAATGATATATAATAAGTTTAAGGGATCCATCATACAAATTTCGACAAAACCGCAATGATAATCTTACTCCAATTTCCAAAACTTTCCCATGATAAATAATTCCAAAATTGTGTACATTCCTTGAAGTTTATCGTCTTTTGATTCGCTACTAAAGTCCTTGTCTGTCCCTTTCCATTTTTCAGCTTACGGTCCGCGGCCGCTCCAACCGTGATAGTCCAGGGATATGAAGAGTCGCCCACTGCGGCACTAAATGATCAATTTTGGCTACTACTACCGTCATATCATCATGAATCGTATTCTTCTGATAACGAATCACCGTTTCCAGTAGGCAGTCAGCAATTTCCTGCGGGTCATCGCCATGTATCTCCGAGATTATCCGCTTAATCCACAGCTCCTTATTCACTGCATAGCCTGGAGCATCATACACTCCGTCCGTCATCATGATCAGAGTGTCGCCTGGAAGCAACTGAACCGTTACAAGGTCTATCTCAATATCTTGAATAATCCCGATCGGTAGATTGCTGGCAGTAATCGGAATGACCTCGTTCCCTCGCTTAATGAAGCTCGGCGATGAACCGATCTTGAGGAAAGTCGTCTGTGCGGAGAACTCATCGATCAGGGCCATATCAACCGTGGCATATACTTCATCCGGAGAGCGAAGCATGAGAATCGAATTGACCGATTTCACCGCTAACTTCTCATCCATCCCCGATTGCAGCAATTGTTCGAGAATTTCCAGCGCCGTGCTGCTCTCTAGTCGAGCCCGTTCTCCATTGCCCATTCCGTCGCTGATGGCTACAGCATAGGTCCCATTTCCGAGCTCCATAGCACTAAAGCTATCGCCTGATAATAAATCTCCGCCTTTAGCAGCCCCAGCTACTCCGGTCGTCACCTCGAAAGCCTTGGCTGAACCGAAAGTTACAGTTGCCAGTCCATCTCTGCCCATCGGCATATTCTCCCGAACCACCGAAATATGCTCGTCCACAATGTCCGATAATAACGGCGCTATAATTTTCCGGCACTCATCGAATCCTCGGGTATACGCATGGACAATTTCAATCTCCACATTGCCATGATCCAAGTTAATGATGTCAATGCTATGAATGGACAGCCCCATTTTGTCGAGTGCATCTCGAATTTGCTCCTCCTGCTTATACATTACCTGTCCTTCTCGCTGAATCTCTCTCGCTAGATCCTCCATGACCTGCGAGACCCCTGAAAGTTGCTCAGCTACAAGTTGTCTGCTGTCGTATATTTGCCGCTTCCACTGCATATCATTCTGATATAGACTATACTCCTGCTTCATCAGATCGAGCACTTGATCGACCTTGACGCA
>DASYFA010000051.1:0-9484 GCA_036498705.1 Paenibacillus sp. | reverse complement strand
CAGCTGCAGTCGAAGCTTAAGAACTTTGCTAATATAGCGGGGTTTACAAAGTCCTTGGCATCTAGGTGCCAAGGATTTTTTGATTTTTACAGACGGCATTTTTTGCCAGGGACGAGTAGGTAATAAGCGTTTTCGGACAAGGATTGTGATATACTGTGTATACATCGAGTTGTAATGATTTTACCTAATCTGTGCAGAAACGAGGAAGATTATGAAACGTCGATTCGCGATTCCGACTCTTTTCGCAATGCTTGTACTGACTTGTCTAACGTCCATGTATTTCATTCATTCGCTTTACGGATTTATCATTATCAGCCTTTGTTTGTTAATATTATTCCAGGGCTATATCAGATACATCCAGAGACGGGCTGCAGATGAGCGCAAGCATATGCTGGAATCGGTACAGAGAACGGCCACAGCTACGCTGGGTCATCATCGTCATGACTGGATGAATGATCTACAGCTTATATATGGCTATTTGAAGCTAGGTAAATATGATAAACTGGGTAGCTGTGTGGAAAGAATAAAAGAACAAATGGCACTTGAGAGTAAAATATCAAGGCTTGGCATTCCAGCGCTCGTATTCTTCCTGCAATCCTTCCGTGAGGTGAACAGATCAATCGATCTCCGAATCGAGATCAGGGATGAACTGCAGCTGAATCATATGCTTCGGGTAGAAGATGCTGAAGAGTTGACGGAAGCGATTGTGGAGACGATTAAGAATTTTCAGTTCATGGGGCGCTCCTCATGGGATGAAGTGCTAGAGCTTCATATGAGCTTGTATCAGGAGAATGGAGAAGTCATTGCGGCGTTCTGTCCAGAAGGTGAAGCGGGAAATGCCGAGAAATTACAGAGATATATCGAGGAATGGCACCCTGACAGAAGAGTTCTTGCAGAGCGAACGGACTCTAACCGCTTCTCCTGTAGATTAAGAGTGCCGATGAAGTCATCAGTGCAAAATACAAATGAGGTGAACGTATGTTTGTAGATAAAGCGAAAGTATACGTAAAAGGGGGCGACGGCGGAGACGGTATTGTTGCTTTCAGACGTGAGAAATATGTACCAGAAGGAGGCCCGGCCGGTGGAGACGGCGGCAAAGGAGCTGACGTTATATTCCGTGTAGATGAGGGTCTGCGTACACTCATGGACTTTCGTTATCAGCGCCATTTTAAGGCCACTCGCGGTGAGAAGGGGCGTAATAAGAGTCAGCACGGTGCTAATGCCGAAAATATGATCGTACGGATCCCGCCAGGCACTGTCATTATCGATGATGATACCCAGGAAGTTATCGCCGATCTAACGCGTCACGGACAACAGGTTGTCGTAGCGAGAGGTGGCCGCGGTGGCCGTGGCAATATCCGCTTTGCGACACCGAATAACCCGGCTCCGGAACTCGCTGAGCATGGCGAAGAGGGTCAAGAGCGCTGGGTCGTGCTAGAACTGAAGGTCATGGCTGATGTAGGCTTGGTCGGATTTCCGAGCGTAGGTAAATCGACACTGCTCTCGGTAGTATCCGCTGCGAAGCCGAAGATAGGAGCGTATCATTTTACCACGATTACACCGAATCTTGGCGTCGTAGATGTCGGTGATGGCCGTAGCTTCGTCATGGCCGACCTACCTGGACTGATTGAGGGTGCGCATGAAGGGATAGGACTGGGACATGAGTTCCTACGCCATGTCGAGCGGACGAGACTAATTGTTCATGTTGTCGATATGGCCGGCTCTGAAGGACGCGACCCTTTCGATGATTGGCAGAAGATTAACGCCGAGTTGGAGCAATACAATCCCGAGTTGGCAAAACGGCCGCAGATCATTGTCGCTAACAAGATGGATATTCCTGAAGCGACGGACAACCTGAAGGAATTCCGCAAGCAGATTGGGGAGATCAACCCAGAGCTTGAAATCTTGGAGATGTCCTCTCTGACACGCCAGGGAGTTCAGGATGTTCTGTACAAGGCTGCTGATCTGTTGGATCAAATTCCTGAAGCACCCGCTGTTGAGGAAGTTGCCGAGCAAACAGAACGCAAGATCTACAAGCTGGATAAGAAGGAAGACAACAGCTTCACCATCCGCCGCGAGAACGAGACGTTCGTTGTCGAGAGCGAAAAGATCGATCGCATGATGAAACGGATGCAGCTTAATACGCATGAGGCTATCCTTAAGCTGGCACGTACACTCCGTCATATGGGTGTAGATGAAGAACTGCGCAAACGCGGTGCTGAAGATGGTACGATCGTGCGAATTGGCGATTTTGAATTTGAATTTGTGGAAGGCAGCAGTTACTATTATTAATCATCAATGAACAGAAAACGGGTACGTCTCCTGGAGGGGGACAGTAGCCGTTTTCTGTATATCTATATAGAGAAAAGTTTATGAATTGTGCTATTTTTGGATGTATGCCTACATAATTTATGCGAAAAATGGATTGCCGGAATAGTAGATTTCCGTTATAATGTCCACTATACAAAAACAGAAGTCTCTAAGGAGAGGACGTTTGTGAAGGAACGCTACTATTTGGTTCGTGAGGATATTCTGCCGGATGCTGTGATTAAGACGCTTCAGGTTAAGCAGCTGCTGGCTTCAGGTGACGTGAAGACGGTCAATGAGGCGGTGGCGAGAGTTGGACTTAGCCGGAGCGCCTTTTATAAATACAAGGACGGAATACATCTATTGAATCAGATTGAACGCGAGAGCATCGTCACGATATCTTTTGACTTGGAGCATCGTTCCGGAATTTTATCCAAAGTGCTGGGGCTGATCGCAGGCTCTGGAGGTAACGTGCTTACAATAAATCAGAGTATTCCGCTACAAGGCAAGGCGAATGTGGTAATTTCTGTGGAGACCTCGCGTTTGACAGAGGAACTGGATGAGATCATTGAGATGCTTCAGGGAACTCCCGGCGTAAGAAAGACGGAAATCGTCGGTCAAGGATAGGTTTGAATTCAATTACCCGATCATGGGATATAGGAGGGACAGCGAGTGAAATCAGTAAAAGTAGGTTTACTTGGACTCGGTACGGTTGGAACTGGCGTCGTCCGTATTGTGGAAGGCCACCAGGAGGACCTGAGCAGTCAGGTAGGTTCTCCGATCGTGATTGAGAAGGTTGCGGTGAAGAACATAGAGAAAACCCGTAGCGTAGATATCGAGCGCAGCAAGTTGACGGAGGATCCTTGGGAAGTGATTCACGATCCTGAGATCGATGTCATCATTGAAGTGATGGGCGGCGTGGAACAGACGAAGGAGTATATTCTAGAGGCACTGAACCGCGGCAAGCATATCGTTACTGCCAACAAGGATTTGATGGCCCTCTATGGAGCCGAGATTATGGCCGTAGCGAGGGAGAAGCAATGCGACATATTTTATGAAGCGAGCGTGGCTGGAGGGATTCCAATTATCCGCACGCTGATTGAGGGCTTCTCCTCGGATCGTATTATGAAGATCATGGGAATCGTGAATGGGACAACGAACTATATTTTATCGAAAATGAGTCAGGAAGGCGCATCCTATGATGATGTACTGGCTGAGGCTCAGGAACTCGGTTATGCAGAGGCAGATCCGACTTCGGATGTCGAGGGGCTGGATGCCGCTCGCAAGATGGCAATTCTCGGCTCTATCGGTTTCCGGACGAATGTTGATCTACGGGACGTAAAGGTTCGCGGGATTACTGAAGTATCTAAGGAAGATATTCTGTATGCCAAGAGAATGGGTTATGAGATTAAACTGCTCGGAATCGCGGAACGGCAAGATGATGAGTACAGTATCAGTGTTGAGCCGACGATGGTAAAGCATAGCCATCCGATTGCTGCAGTTAATGGCGTATTTAACGCAGTATATGTGTACGGCGAAGCGGTTGGTGAGACGATGTTCTACGGTCCTGGTGCCGGAGAAATGCCGACGGCGACTTCGATTGTTGCGGACCTGGTCGCTGTAATCAAGAATCAGAAGCTTGGTGTAAATGGCCTGAGAGCAATTGGTCCATACAAACCGAAGAAGCTGAAGGATGATGAGCAAATCGCCTATAAAAATTACTTGCTGCTTCAGGTCGCTGATAAGGCAGGAGTGTTGTCGAAAATCACTCAGGTATTTGCGGAATATGACGTGAGCCTGGAATCGGTTGTGCAGTCTCCAAATGCTAGCATGAGTGATGTGGAGATAATTATAGTTACCCATAATGCTAGCAAAGCAGCGATGGATAAAGTGATGAGTCACTTTGAATCGCTAGATGTTATTCGCAAGGTGAAGAGTGTGTACCGCGTTGAGGGCTAAGAGTAAGGAGTATATAGTATGAATGATTCCAAGATGACGATGATTGTTGACAGATATGAAGGTGGTTGGTTATGAGTATGATTCGCAGCTCGGGCGTCCGGGTTCAGGTTCCGGCCAGTACGGCCAATTTGGGCCCGGGATTCGATACGTTAGGCATGGCATTATCCCTTTACTCATGGATTGAGATGAAGCCGGCCGATACGACAGTTTTTCATCTTTACGGCGACAATCTGGATGGTCTCCCCAAGGATAAGAGCAATCTCATCTATACTGTGGCACAATCAGTATTCGCTGAAGCCTGCGTCCAGATTCCCGAACTGGAAATTTCGATGTACTCCGATATTCCGCTAACCCGTGGCCTAGGTAGCAGTGCCTCTGCGATTGTCGGAGCGTTATACGCTGCCAATGCATTGATTGGCTCCCCTTTGCCACTTGCTCGATTATTCAATATGGCCACGGCGCTTGAGAACCATCCCGATAATGTAGGGGCCTCACTATACGGTGGAATCATTACGGCTGTGTGGGACGGGACTCATGCCGATATACTGCGCATTGAGCCACCACAGCAATTGGAGGTCTTGGTTGCTATACCTGAGTTTCATTTATCCACCTCCAAGGCAAGAGAGGTTCTTCCTAAGCAGGTAAGTCTTGGTGATGCAGTTTATAATGTCAGTCATACTTCTATGCTTACCGCGGCTCTGGCTATGGGTCGGCTTGATCTTGTCTCCGCAGCAATGCGAGACCGGCTACATCAGCCTTACCGTGCTTCGCTCGTTCCTGGAATGATGCAAATTCTCAATGAGGCTACGCAGCATGGAGCTCTAGGTACAGCGCTTAGCGGGGCTGGACCTACTCTACTCGCCCTGGTCGATGCTCAGGCGGGACAGGGGGAGCGGTTAGAATCCTACCTACTGCAAGTGCTCAAGTCTCATGATATAAAGGCAAGAACACTTTGGCTAAAACCTTGCACACATGGAGCTCAGGAGCTTACTATGGATAAAGATAGTTCATTACTGGATTACGTAAGAGGGGAAGTCAAAGCATGATACGAATAGCATTGTTGCCTGAGGGGACTGTATCTCATGAGGCGGTTCTTCGGTTGTTCGGTGATGAGCCTGTTGAGCTGCTCCATTACAAGCAGATCTCCGATGTTTTTCTGGCAACCGAGAGTGGTCTCACGGATTACAGCGTAATTCCGATGGAGAACACCATCGAGGGTTCGGTGAGTCTGCATATGGATTGGCTCGTCCATGAAATTGACATTCCAATGCAGGTTGAATGGGTCTATCCTTCCGTTCAAAATCTGATCGGACGACGCAGTGAATCTGTTGACGCTGATGATAGCGTTGATTATTCTAAGGTTTCTCGAGTTCTGTCCCATCCAGTCGCGATGGCGCAATGCATGAAGTTCCTTAAGTCGCATATGCCGCATGCAGAACTAGA
Organism: Paenibacillus sp.; assembly: GCA_036498705.1. GTDB lineage: Bacteria > Bacillota > Bacilli > Paenibacillales > Paenibacillaceae > Fontibacillus. The sequence goes on along the minus strand of DASYFA010000051.1, from coordinate 3,775 downwards.
GAATGTAGGAAGTACAGCAGAGGCGGTCGAGTTAGTTAAGCATAATCCAGGTGAAGGCTGGGCAGCGATCGGCACTATGATTGGAGCTAAACGGCATGGACTCGATGTGCTGGCGAGCAAAGTAACAGATCATGACAACAATTACACCCGTTTCGTGTTGATTGGTCCTAAGCCGCTTCCAACTATAGAAGATGGTGCACAGATGAAGACGAGTATCCTCGTCACTTTACCGGAGGATTTTCCGGGTGCGCTACATCAGGTGCTATCGGCATTTGCCTGGCGCAAGCTGAATCTATCAAGAATTGAATCGCGTCCAACGAAGAAGAGATTAGGTAGTTATTATTTTTATATGGATGTGTTGGCCGCACTGGATGCGGTGTTGCTTCCCTCTGCTATAGAAGAGATCGAGGCCTTAGGATGCCAAGTCAGAGTGCTTGGAAGCTATCCTAGTTATTCTAGCAAAGTACTAAATTCGGAGGTGCAATATTAATGGCAGAACAATGGATTTATCTAGATGGGGAATATGTAACAAAGGAGAAGGCAACCGTCTCGGTCTATGACCACGGCTTCTTATACGGTGATGGAATCTTTGAAGGGATCCGCATCTATAACGGCAATATCTTCAAATGCAAAGAGCATCTGGATCGTCTGTACGATTCGGCCAAGTCGATTATGCTGGAAATTCCTCTGAGCTATAAGGAAATGGAAGAAGCGTTGGTAGAGACATTGCGTCGCAACGAGATGCGTGATGGCTACATCCGTCTCATCGTCTCGCGTGGACCAGGTAATCTGGGTCTTGATCCGAACCGTTGTGTGAAGGCTTCTGTCATTATTATTGTGGAACAGCTCGCTATCTACTCGGAGGAAGCATACAAGAACGGGCTTAAGGCTGTATCTGTATCGACACGACGCAATATCCCGGATGCGCTCAATCCGAAGATTAAATCTCTGAATTATTTGAACAATATTCTAGTGAAGATCCAATCGAACCTGGCTGGTGCTGGTGAAGCGATCATGCTGAATGCACAAGGCTATGTTACTGAAGGGTCCGGGGATAATATTTTCGTTATCAAAAATGGGGTTATTACGACGCCTCCTTGCTATTTGGGTGCGCTCGAAGGGATTACCCGTCAAGCGATCATCGAAATTTGCGAGAAGAAGGGTTACAAGCTGAAGGAAGAGTCGTTCACGATGCATGATGTCTATGTTGCCGATGAAGTATTCCTGACAGGTACGGCGGCTGAGGTCATCGCTGTTCGTGAAGTCGATGGACGTATTATCGGCAGTGGGCAGGCGGGTCCTGTGACGCTGAAGCTACTTGAAGAGTTCCGTAGCATCGTTGATCAAGACGGATTGAAAGTCTGGTAATTAACTCATAGAAGAGCTCCGCAACCCTAGTGGATGGCGGGGCTTTTTTTGTTTTGCTTTTTTTATTTTCGTGGATGTCAAAACTAGGCTTTTTGCATAGGATGTATTAATTGGGCCCCGGGCGAATATCACGTACCGGAGAAGAAACCTAGGAGGTCTTTAGCGCGTGAAAATACACATCGTGAAAAAGGGCGATACATTATATGAGTTATCTCAAAAGTACAATGTACCGCTCCAGAAGTTAATTGAGGCCAACCCGCAAATTGCTAATCCGGATCAATTGAGCATCGGAGAGAAGGTTAAAATCCCGGCTGGTGCGGTACAGGTTGAGGGGGAAGGCTACAAGCATGTTGCCAAGCAAGGGGATACGCTCTGGAAGCTGTCCAAAGCCTGGGGAATCCCTCTACAGACACTGATCGATGCTAATCCGCAAATTAGTGATCCGAATGTACTGAAGGTAGGAGATGTCGTCTTGATCCCAGTTAAGGGAGGAGGCGCGACAAATCAGCCGGGGCATGGTGGTGCGAATGTCGCTCCTGGAACGGGAGGCAAGAAGAATACGGCTCCTATACCTACACCATTGCCTGCGCCATTACCAGCACCAGAAGTAAAACCGACTCCACCTAAGGAGGAAATGACAAAACCGAAGGAAACTCCTCCGGCTCCGAAAGCTATGCCGATGCCTAATCCGAATCCACCAGCTCCAAAGGCTATGCCGATGCCTAATCCGAACCCGCCAGCTCCAAAAGTTATGCCGATGCCTAATCCGAACCCACCAGCTCCAAAGGCTATGCCGATGCCTAATCCGAATCCGCCAGCTCTACAGCCAATGGCAATGCCTAATCCAAATCTGCCAATGCCTGCCCCTAATCCACCACTTCAGCCAATCAAAGTAGAATTCGTGGAACAAATTCAATTCCAAACAATTAAAAAAGAAGAGCCTCTATGCAAGCCGGTTCATGAATGCCATGATCCATGGTCTTCACCATTTTATTCTGTAGATCCTTATGGTGGCGTAATGCCAATGAACTCGTCTTCCCCATGCGGATGCGATGACCATATGGACCATCATATGCAAGGGAGTATGAACATGACAGAGCAAATGCCAGGCGGGAATATATCCTCCTTCTATGATTTTCCACAGCTTCCTAATCAGGGTCCGTCCATGATGGGGAATATGATGGAGAACGAAGCCATTACTGGAGGTTATCCCGGCATCGGTAATGATAACATGCATCATAGTCATGAAATGATGGGTATGGGATGGAGCCCTATGGGCTATTCAGACAATCAGCCGTGGATGCAGGATCAGGGTGGTTGGGCGACACCGATGCCTTTTAGTGATAATAACGTAGCAAATATGAGCTCAAATGTAGCGCCAAATATGGCACCAAACATGGCACAGAACATGGAACCGAACATGGCACCAAACATGGCACCAAACATGGCACCAAACATGCATAATCCAGAAGTATCTCCTCAGCAGTATGGACCAGGGCCTGTGTGGCCAATACATTCTTGCGGCTGTCATTATAGATACCCTTATGGATATGAGTATCCGGTAAATTCTTTTGATCCTTCATTCCAGGCTTATCCTGTGAATTATCTTGCTAATCCGTACTATGTTGCTCCAGGTGGGCAACAAGCTTTTACCTCAGTATCTTCTCCCTCGTTTGAAGGTGGATTCGGCACCTTTAATGAGATAAACAGCGATCGAGAACAGCAGACAGAAACCTTTAAAGAGGTGACGGTCTCGGAGCAAAAAGAAAATGATGGGATCGCAGAAGTTTCGAGACCTCAAACGCAGTCCAAGGCAAAAGAAAAAAAAGAAGTCAAGATTTCAGGAAGTTCAGCGGGTTCTACGAGCAAGAAAGGCAGCGGTAAACGCGCTAGCTCCAAATCAGGCGCTTCATCCCAGAAGAGTCGCACGAGTTCTACACGGCGCAACCCTTGGGGACAGAGATAGGATGGGAACGAGAGTAGGGAGGAATAGCATGCCCTACTCTCGTTCTTTTTGATAGGGCCATATTAATTTATTAAAAGGGTTGTATTGAGTGGTATTCTATGATATATTAATAACCCGTTGGACGATTAACTTAATCGTTCGCGGATGTGAGGAGTACAAGCTGTTTCAATAAAGGTAAAAAAACTTTTAAAAAAACACTTGCTTTTCTGAAATGAACATGATATATTATAAGAGTTGCTGCTGAGAACATGGCGACGACGAAAACGAAGTTGATCTTTGAAAACTGAACAACGAGTGAGTGGGTTTCACGTCAAGTGAAATCTAAGAAATAAGTCAGTTTCAAAATGAGCAAGTCAAACACTTTATTGGAGAGTTTGATCCTGGCTCAGGACGAACGCTGGCGGCGTGCCTAATACATGCAAGTCGAGCGGACTTGATGGA
>DASYFA010000050.1:0-2409 GCA_036498705.1 Paenibacillus sp. | reverse complement strand
CAGCTGCTGCAAATATTGACCGATGATTAAAATTTGCCGCCCGGTATGACGCTTTAACAATTCCTTTAACACTGCAATCTTATGTGGATTCTCCGCTGCGATCCTGAACTTGTCCCGTGCTCCGACAAGATTATAACGTTCCTGAAGCGCTGACGGCATCGCTGCCCTGATCTCCCGACACAGAACTGTAGCGATATATCCGCGCTCCTCCATCTCCTTCCATGGTACCTCATAGCGTTTTGGTCCGATCAAGGAGAACACATCACGCTCTTGTCCGTCCTCACGAACTAAGGTTGCCGTCAACCCTAGACGCCGGGTAGCTTGAATATCCGCTGTGGCACGGAATACCGGTGCAGGCAGCAGATGTACCTCATCATAGATAATCAGGCCCCAATCCCGTTCATTGAACAGTCCCATATGCTTGAAACCGTCTTCCTTCTTACTGCGATGCGTTAATATTTGATAGGTAGACACAGTAACTGCTCTAACCTGCTTCTTCTCTCCCGAATATTCACCGATCATATCCGATGTGAGCGTCGTCTTGTCCAACAGCTCAGCGATCCATTGCCGTACCGAAGTTACACTTGAGGTTAGAATCAAGGTCTCGCATTGAAAGCGTTCCATAGACGCAAGACCAATTACCGTCTTGCCCGCCCCACATGGTAGCACAAGCACACCATTGCCTCCGGAGCCCTGCTCCTGATCCCTCGCAAATGCGGCAACACTTTGCTCCTGATACGGCCTTAACCTGAATTCAGTCCCATTCGAGGAAACATCTCGCAAGGTAAAATAAAGCGATTGGCCTTCATGATACCCGACCCTATCGAGTACAGGATACCCTAGACGAGCCAATTCCTGTTTAATGCTGCCGCGATAGGCATCTGAGAGCCTCATTCGCAGATTATCGATGCGAACCAGTCCGAGGGACGATAAGCTGGGTTCAAGCTCCAACTGACACATGATGTCGGTATCCTCACCTTCCAGCCACAGCATCCCCTCCTCGCCTTCGGCAGGGAGCAACTTTAATCTCCCATACCTCGACACCGTCACCAGAATATCTGAGATGACGGCTGGAGGAAGTGCCCACCGCGATATCGACTCCAGAGAGTCCACAATCTCTGCCGCAGACTTTCCCCCGGCGGCTGCATTCCAGAGCGATAACGGAGTAATGCGATATGTATGGTAATTTGCCGGGCTTTTCACCAGTTCAGCAATCTGTATCAATTGTGCCCGCGCTTCTTCGAAGCCGGGGTGATTCTTCTCCAGCAACACCGTACCATCTCTCTGTACAATACATGCTCCAGCCGCATTCAAGCGCAGCACCTTCCTTCATAAATTAAATGATATCGATTAGCACTTGATCACTTATTCATCACAGAGAACTTATCCCGCTGACAAGTGATTATCTCCTAAGTTATAGCATCTCCAAACCCGCCCAAATAAGACGGAACCATCAATAACAACTATTATCATAACAAGAGATGAACTAACCTCCAACCGGTTTGTCATATATTGTATGTCTATGATTGTGAATAAAATCACTATCTCAAGCTCCATCCTATTTTACAATAAGGTTGATCTTAAAGAAGCCAAATACCACTTAAGGAGGGGATTAGCGAAATGAGTGAAGCTGCGAAGAACTATTCTTCCGCTTTTCATTTCAAGTTACACTCTCCTTTTTCATGAGCATCTTTAAGTTCAACTATAAATAGAAAAATGGAGGGGTTAAAACCATGCAGAAGAAAGCTGCAGCAATCCTAATTCTCATGCTTTCTTTCGTGCTCGTCATCGCGGGCTGCGGAAGCGGGAATCAGAACAAGAAAGACAACGAACCACAGAACGACACCAAAAAAGAAGAGGCCGCAGGTAATGAAGCTGTCTCAGGAGCATCGAAAATGACTTACACACCACTGGATCAACTCCAGGACAAATATGATATCATCATTGTCGGTGCGGGCGGCGCAGGCATGTCTGCCGCACTTGAAGCCAAGAGCAAAGGCTTGAACCCTGTTATTTTCGAGAAAATGCCGGTTGCCGGCGGGAATACGCTTAAGGCTTCTTCGGGAATGAACGCTTCCGAGACCAAGTTCCAGAAGGAACAAGGCATCAAGGACAGCAATGATTTGTTTTATGAGGAATCTCTAAAAGGCGGTCATGGTACCAACGACAAAGAATTGCTTCGGTTCTTCGTGGACAATTCAGCCAGTGCAATCGATTGGCTCGATTCCATCGGAATTCGATTGAATAATATTACGATTACCGGCGGCATGGGTGAGAAACGCACACACCGTCCTGAAGATGGATCAGCAGTTGGTCAATATGTTGCCAACGGATTGCTGAAGAATGTTCAAGAACAAGAAATTCCGCTTTTCGTTAATGCTAACGTGAAAGAAATTACCGAAAAAGACG
>DASYFA010000049.1:0-5144 GCA_036498705.1 Paenibacillus sp. | reverse complement strand
CGATTGGATTTGAGAAAATTTACTTTATGATTGCGCCTGAGTGGTTCCGTACCATTTACGTTGCGTCGGATATTTGGGCTACCGCCGGCTATGACGCTATCATCTATCTCGCTGCTGTCGCTGGAATTAGCCCGACGCTGTATGAAGCAGCTAGGGTAGATGGGTGCAGCAGATGGAAGAGTCTATGGAATATTACGCTTCCAAGTTTAATGCCTACAATTCTCATTATGTTTATTTTGAAAACCGGCAAAATGCTGCAAATTGGATACGAGAAGGTATTGCTCCTCTATACTCCGACAACGTACGAAGTGGCGGATGTATTCTCTACTTATGTTTACAGAAAAGGTCTGATTGAATCCAATTACAGTTATGCTGCCGCTGTTGGCATGTTTGAAGCATTAATCGCCATGATCATGCTGCTGTCGGCAAACTTCATAAGTAAAAAGGCAGGAGGTAAGGGGCTATGGTAGGAGAATCAAAGTTTAACATATTCGGAGTCATCAACGCCCTGCTCCTAATCTGCGTTGGAATTATTACCGTATATCCAATCATTTATATTTTCTCGATATCGATCAGTGACACGGCCTCTGTGGTTCAGGGGAAAATTACATTATTTCCTAAAGGTATTAACTTTGATGCTTACATGGATGTTCTAAAAGACAAACGGATACCAAGAGCGTATCTGAATACTATTTTTTATACTGGCTTCGGTACTTTCATTAACTTAGCATTAACTGCGATAGCGGCATATCCGTTGTCTCGTCCTAATTTCATTTGGCGCAAATATTGGATGTTTGGCATCGTATTAACGATGTTCCTCAATCCGGGTATTATTCCGAATTATTTGATTGTGCAAGGGCTTGGTCTTACTGATACGGTGTGGGCGCTTGTTATTCCGAATGCGATATGGACGATGGAACTGATCATTCTGAAGAGCTTCTATGAAGGTATGTCTGATCAGGTCCGTGAAGCGGCGCTAATTGACGGTGCTTCTGAATACCGGATACTGTTCAATATCGTGATACCACTATCCAAACCAGCGCTGGCGTCAATCGCACTCTTTTATTTCATGGGGCACTGGAACAGTTACTTCCTGCCGATGATTTATTTGAACGATGCAACCATGTTCCCACTTCAGGTCGTACTTCGGGATATGCTCATCTTTGATGAAGGCAACCGTTCAAGCTTGGTCGATGCGGCAGCACTCGCACCACAAGCGAAGAAGAATGCTACGATCATATTGTCGATGATTCCTGTCCTAATGGTCTATCCGTTTGCTCAAAAATACTTTGCATCGGGCGTTATGATAGGTGCTGAGAAGGGATGAGTTTTTCATGTATAATTAATTGGATAAACAACTATGGGAAAGGATGACTATACTTGAAGCGTTTTTTTACTAATCTGGGTATCGTGCAAATCTTTTGTTCGCTGCTCTTAGTCATCGGCATCATGTATGTATCCAATTATTATGTATACAAAAACTCAATTTCCGGTATTTATGAGAAAGTCGCACAAAACAACAATCTTGCGGTAAAAACGATTATTCAGTCTTTCGACAACAGCTTCCGTTCGGTCAACAACATCATCCATACGGTTCATGGTCTTCCTTATAGCAGCCTGGAATCGGAGGAGGATGGGAATATTGATATGGCCAAGGTGTATACGATGCAGGACAGCATCGCTTCGCTGGCATCTTCCGTGGACTTCATTGAGGATGTGATCGTGTTCTACGATGATATGGATCTGGCCATTACCTCGGCAGGCACGAGCAGTTTAAGTCAGTTGTTCGAGAACAAATACAAGCATGACATGTATAACGAGAACTACTGGCGTTCGTATATCCGGGGCAAGCACAGCTTTAAACTGATGCCTGGACAATATTTCAAAGTGGCTACGAATTCATCGTGGCAGCGGAAGAAGTTGATGGTGGCCGTTGGCGGAAATAAAATCCGCATCTCGAACAAGAATATCATTGTTCTTCTCGATGAAGCCGCTCTGTTGAAGCATGTGAACCAGAAGCTGATGATCCCGGGGGCTTCGCTAATTGTACTTGATCAGGACCGCAGTGTAGTACTGAGCACAGATGCAGACTCTGATCTATCGGGAGTGCTTGACGAGGTCTATTTCAATTCGTCACAGGAAGCTTCCTTGAAGAAAGAAGATTATCAATACAATTTCTATAAATCGGAGTTTAACGATTTTATCTATATCAATAAAGTACCGTATAAATTCCAGAATATCGATTCCGTAGTCAAAGCTAACGAGATGATTATGATGTCGGCGATCATTTGCGCGGTTCTTCTGTCCGTTTTACTGAGCTTCTATTTAAACCGTCCGGTCAAGAAGATCATCCGTCAGCTTGGAGGTACGAGTCGGGGTAATGATTTTCGTAAAATTCTTAGCGGTGTTGTCAAAATGCAAATGGAGATCGACTCCTCTAAGGAACAATTGAAGCAGGCAGAGTCGGAGGCACGGCGTAGCGTCTTTCTTCAGGCGGTCGATGAACACGCTTACTCTAGTAATCAGGATTCGCTTCAGCAAAACGGATATAGTGATATGGTATGCAGCAAATATTTTGTATTAACTATGATGCATTTGGATCAGAAGACCAAGGATCAGTCGGCATCAATGGCGGTGGAGAGTATTACAGTGATGTTGACTGCAGCTCTGCGCCAGGTGAGCAATGATGTCCTGGTGTTCTATGACAAGAATCTGCATTTCGTAGTGTTAATGGGTCTTGAACAGCCCGGTGATCGGGCGGTTCTATTGAAGCAGCTGAAGAGGTTGTGCGCAAATCTCGAACAGAATGAACTGCAGGGCTATTCCGTATGGGCGAGTGTGAGTAAGTCGTATGCGACCGAGCTGAAAAATTATAAGCTTGCTTATCGCTGCGCCATGGATGGCCTACTGTACAGAGCTGTGAATGAGTCGTCGCATGTACAGGATGCCGAGAAGATTCAATTCGGATGGAGCTTGTATTTTCCATTCGATAAAATCGAGAAGCTCTCGAACTATATGTCGAATGGTAGACTGCAGGAAGCGAAGGAGATTATTTCCGAGACGCTCGGGGAGAACGCGAATCGGAATGTTCATCATCATCAGATGGCGCATATCGCGAAGACGATGTTCCTATACATGCTCAGGCACGCTAATAAGACGGCGGGCACAGATGATGATTTGCATAATCTAGAGCAGCAATTTCTGCAGAGAATCGATTTCGCTCATGATTATCTGGATATAGAGAATGCCCTTATTGAAGCGGCGAAGCTTATTGCTAAGCACAGCAAGCCCGAGGATACGAATCGGCTTAATCCTAGCTTTATTTCGCAGTATATCGAGCTGCACTATATGGAGAACTTATATCTGGATCATATCGCAGAAATTGTGGAAACATCGCCAAAGTATTTTTCAAGCTATTTCAAGAAGACATTTGGGGTCAACTACGTGGAATATCTCAACAAAGTAAGGCTGTCGCATGCCAAAGAACTACTGAAGGACAGCTCCTTGACGATCGGTGAAATCGGGGAGAAGACGGGGTATTTAAATTCTTCCACCTTCACGACGACCTTCAAGAAATATTACGGTATTTCTCCAAGTGAATATCGTAAGCAAAATCCGAATGAATAATTAATTTGATTATCTCCTTAGTGCCTCGCAATAGCTGCAGTTCCATGAATGTATGCTGTATGCGAGGCTGGGAAGGGAGGTGATAGACCGGGTGAATTGATAGATTCATGATTACGGGTTTAAAGCTCAATCTGAAGAGAGGGGAAGTTGGGATGAAAAAAATGATGTTTGCCCTATGCCTGATCTTACTTAGCTCAACCGTATTTACTTATGGGAGTACTGGGGTACGGGCAGCAGAAAGCTCGAAGATTACAATCAGTGGCAACGTAAGCAATATTCGTGTCGGAGATACGTTCAAGCTGCAGATTAATGGGGAGCAGTTCGAGAATCTATTTGCTGCTGAGGTTGTGCTAACTTATGATGCACAAGCTTTACAGGTGCAGGGTGTCAATGCTGGGAAGGAATACGATTCCTTTGAGGCTTATCAGATTGACGCTGCAAAAGGAGAGCTTTACTTGCCATTAGCAAGGAAGCAGTTGCAGCCTAACCCACAAGCTTCAGTACATCTGGCGGATGTCACTTTTAGAGCACTGAAGGATCAGAGCGTAGCGGTTCAAATACAGCATGTTAAATCAGTAAGCAGTGAAAGGTGGACAAATCAACAAGGATACAAAGATTTGAAAGGGCTTACATCAGGGGTTGGCGACGCAATAACTATTAAGATCGCGAAGCAGGACAGTAAGGCGCCGGATAATGGCAGCGGTCAGACGGGTTCAAGTGATAAGCCAGTAACTCCATCGACTAATATTATTGATGCGACGAAGGATATCTTGAATGAGAAGGATCCGGCCAAGGCTGCGGAGAAGCTGCAAGCACTACTTAACGGATTGAAATCCGCGCCATCAGTAGCGGAGAAGGAGGCTTTACTGAAGGCGGCTGAGGCAACAGTTGCAAGACTTTCCGAAGTGCCAGTGAGCAAAGAGGGAACAGGTGTAAGTACCATCTTCGTCATTTCCGCCGCCGATTTGTCTCAATATGATTCATTGCTTCAGAGCGTTATAGCTTCACTGCATAAATGGAACATAGATTCTCCACAAATTGCTAACGCGCAGCTAATAGCGGTGATGGAATATACATTGTCTGGACGGGATGTTAACAAGTTAGGCGTATACCATTATAACGAGACTTCTGGAACCTGGGATTATGTACGTGGAGCTATGCATCAGATCGGTGCCGGGAAATTTACAGTTGTCGCGAAGCAGGCTGGCACTTTCCGCATCATGGAATACTCCAAGCCGTATACGGATACCGCAGGCATCTATGCAGAAGCCAAATATGCGGTTGAGATATTGACAGCAAGACATATTTTGAATGGCACATCAGATACGTTATTCTCGCCTAGCAAACAAGTGACCCGTGCCGAAATTTCTTCGATGATTGTGAGAGCACTTAATCTGGATCTAATCGATCCTACTAGGCAGGTTGTAACGACTTATTCTGATGTAGGGACAGATGCGTGGTATTCAGAGGATATTGCTTTCTTAAACAAGCTCGGTATTATTAACGGCTTCAACGAT
>DASYFA010000048.1:0-9802 GCA_036498705.1 Paenibacillus sp. | reverse complement strand
AATCTTTGGCTGAAAATGCTGAAGAAATTCAAGCCGGCGAAGAGGTTGTACTCATCGGTCAGCAATTGGGCGAAGAAATTACCGCTGGAGAGTTGGCTGATTTGCTTGGAACGATTAATTATGAGCTGGTATGTATGATGGCCCACCGGGTAGCACGGGTGTATACACGTAAAGGCGTGACAGAATCAGTACTAAATCCGCTTCTTTCGTAAAAACCTGACAAAAACCAACAAAACTTTTTATGACTGGGAAGGATTTTATGCCTAGGTTATCGAATGATAGAAATATGGAAAGAATCAGGTGTGTACGGTACTATCATTTTTGTTTATAATGATATGCAGCATACTTGATATACTCTCGGCATATATTTTCTTGTATAAATTCCCTTGAATAATGCTATACTGTGTTTTAATACGAGGGTTTTGGGTCGATAAGGTTTTGGGGGTGGAAGTAAAGGTGGCCAATATGCACAATACCAAACGGATCATGATCAGTTTACCGGATCATCTTTTACAGGAGGTAGATGGGATCGTAGCGATGGAAAATTCCAATCGCAGCGAATTGATTCGGCAAGCCATGAAGCTGTATCTGAACGAGCGGAAGAAGAGATTTATTCGCGAGTCGATGCAGCGGGGTTATATGGAAATGGCAAAAATTAACCTATCCATGGCCTCTGAAGCGTTCCAAGCAGAGGAAGATGCAGACATCACTCTGGACCGCCTAGTAAGCGGGGTGTAACCATTGATCGTAAAGCGCGGTGACGTATTTTTTGCAGACCTTTCCCCAGTAGTTGGTTCTGAACAGGGAGGGGTAAGACCGGTGCTAATCATCCAGAACGATATCGGCAACCGATTTAGCCCAACGGCGATCGTTGCTGCCATCACAGCTCAAATTCAAAAGGCAAAGCTGCCGACTCACGTTGAAATTGATGCAGCGACGCACGGATTTGATCGTGATTCCGTCATTTTGCTGGAACAGATTCGAACGATCGACAAACAAAGATTAACCGACAAAATCACACATTTAGACGATGAGACGATGAAGAAAGTAAATGATTCATTGTTGATCAGTCTAGGTTTGATTGATTTTTAATGATATAGCTTGGAGGCGGAAGCCTTCAAGCTAGCACCCGATGATTCGGGTGCTTTTTTCTTTATTGGTGAACAACAGAACCCCTATCTATGGGAACAACCATAGGTAGGGGTTCTGTACGACTAAACAGAGTTTGTCAATTCAATTCAACCTGACTCAATCGGTACGCAACGCATGGATCGGGCGAAGCTTAGCCGCTTTGTTCGCTGGAATCATGCCGAAGATGATTCCGATCAACAAGGAGAAGCCGAATGAAATCGTTACGATATAGTAGGGAACGGTCGTAGTTAGGGAGGTGTAATGACCGATCAGGGCGCTTCCCCCATAACCTAACCCAATTCCAACGATTCCACCAAATCCGCTAAGAAAAGTGGATTCTACCATAAATTGCAGCAGTATATTCCGTTTTTTTGCTCCGATTGCTTTTCTAATACCAATCTCCCTCGTTCTTTCGCTGACGGATACGAGCATAATATTCATAATCCCTATTCCGCCTACTAAGAGTGAAATGCCGGCGACTCCCCCTAATGCTAGCGAGAGAGTCTGTGTCGTGGAATTCAGGGTATCGAGCATATCCTGTGAATTGAAAATGTTATAAGAATTGTTCGCATTCTGGAATTTTTTATCCAGATCCGACTGTAGCTCCGTTTTTACACTGCTTATTTGCTTCGAATCATCGACCTGCACTGTTATGGAACGAATTCCTCCTGTTCTTAAAGAGCGTTCTGCGGTTGTTACCGGAATGAGTATTTTATTGTCATTCGAAGCCGTTAGGCTTGAGCCTTTCGATTCCAGAAGGCCGACGATCTTATAACTGGTGCCATTTAATTGAATCGTCTGACCAACTGGATTTTCGGTTCCAAAAAAGGTATTAGCTGTCTCGGTGCCAATCAGAGCAACTTTCATACGGAAATCATTGTCCAGATCAAGGATAAAGCGACCAGATTGGACGTGAAAGTTCTGAACTTGCTCATAGGAAGGAACGATGCCTTCAACAGATACCGTATCGTTGGTCGTCCCTTTTTTGGCCGTAACACTACCGCTGATAACCGGGGAGACCGCTTTGACGCCTTCGATCTGACCCAAATCCATCGCCTCGTCCAGCGAAAGTGAAGTAGTATTTCCTCTTCCCATAATGTTTACGGTCAATAAATCAGTTCCTAGTCCCTCCAGTTGGGACGTAATTTGTGAAGTGGTACCCTGGCCGACCGAGACGAGTATAATGACTGAGGATACCCCGATGATGATCCCAAGCATCGTTAATAGAGATCTGACCTTGGCTCCGATGATGCTCTTCCAGGCCATTTTGATGCTCTGCAACAGGTTCATACCGCATTCCCCCGATCTTCTACGATTCTTCCATCCTGAATGCGAATAACTCTCTTAGCCTGTTCTGCGATGGCTAGATCATGCGTAATGATGATGATCGTATGGCCGAGGGCATTGAGCTTCTTCATTTGCTCCATAACCTCTACTCCGGTTTTACTGTCCAGCGCACCCGTAGGCTCGTCAGCTAGAAGGATCGGGGGATTTCCAGCAATAGCCCTAGCGATCGCCACACGCTGCTGTTGACCACCGGATAACTCGGAGGGTTTATGATGCATGCGGTCATTCAGACCAACGACATCTAGCGATTGTTCTACGATTCTTCTTCGTTCTTTATGAGAGACATTTCGGTAAATGAGTGGAAGCTCTACATTCTCGTATGCTGTTAATTTGGAGAGCAGATTAAAGGACTGGAATATAAAGCCGATCTTTTCATTCCGGATTGTAGCCAGCTTATTATCCGACAGCTTCCTGACATCTAGTCCATCCAATAGATAGCTTCCGACATTAGCAATATCAAGGCAGCCAAGCATGTTCATGAGCGTTGATTTGCCAGAGCCTGAGGGCCCGATAATTGCTACGAATTCACCATGATTAATCGTAAATGTAATATCCTCAAGCACGCTCATCATCTCGCCGGCCATTAAGTAACCGTGCCCGAGTTGTTTGACTTGAATCAAGGGATGTTGAGACGTTGTGATGGACATTATTGGCCACCGCCTCTAGACGTACTGCCTGTGCTGCTGTTTCTAGGTACGCCGGACATATTGCCGCCGCCAGTCATTCCGCCTCCGAACTCACCGCGGATACTGACGCCACCCATACCGCCGAATCCTCCGCCCTGCATCATCTGATCCCTTTGTGCATTGCTCGTCGAGGACGCCATAACTGTTGGGAGCACGACTTCATCGCCTTCACTCAAGCCACTGACGATCTCGATATAGTTCTCATTATGAACTCCAACCTCTACTTCCTTGACATTGCCAAGCTGGCCACGTCTTCCGAAGCCTGGGTTGCTCGTATTCCCGGTGTTACCAGAATTACTAGTATCGCCAGTGCTGCCAGTGCTGTGATTATTGCCTGACCATCTGCCTGTACCATTGCGATTCTGGCCCCATGAGGTTGAGCCGCTGGCGCTATTACCTTCGGAACTAGTGGACTCCTGCTTATTCGTTGTATCTTGGCTCGACGTCGAGTCAGAGGAATTATCCGAAGGGAGCATAACGACGTATTTATCACCCATTTTTTGCACCGCTTCAACCGGTAGTGTGAGGATATCTTGTTTCTCATTGATAATAATCGTTGCTTCGGCGGACATTCCTACGCGAACTCCATCGGTAGGATTCAATTTGATTGTTACGTCAAACAGAGATACGCCATTAGATGCGGAGCCCTCATTTGAAATATCGGAGACTTCACCTTCAATCTTCGAGTCGGGCAGAGCATCCAGCTGGATACTTGCTTTCATGCCTGTTTTGACATTTGGAATATCCAGTTCGTCAACTTGTGTTTTGACGCTTAAATTTTGATAGTCAGTAATGTCAAATAAATCGCTACCTGCTCTAGCTTGTTCGCCGGAGGTAATATTAACGGCTGTGACCGTACCTTCGATCGGTGAGACTATAGGATCGGGAGGAAGCATATTTTCTTTGATGGTGGCGATATCCTTTTTGGTCTTATCCATATTTAATTGCTGTTTATCAATCGATTTTTGGGTTTGTTTCAGTTCATCATCGGAGGCACCTTGCTGTACTTGTCTTTTGTATTGGCTCTGCAAATCCTCTAGATCCCATTTTTGCGTCTGTAGCGTCGCTTCCTGGGCTTCAAGATTGTCGGATAAATCCTGCGATTCAAAGGTTAATAAGGTTTGTCCCTTTTTAACGACATCACCGACCTTCACCAACACTTGTTTGACCTTTCCTTCATCTTTGGTACGAATGGTCTCGCTATCTGTGGCAATAACTGAGCCAGAGCCGGAGACACTTTCGGTTATATTCCCCTTGGTGACTTTGGTCGTTCTTTGTTCTAGGGGCGCAGCTTCATTGCTCTTTTTTGGAAGCGTTAGCAGTATTGCAGTTACTGCAATGGCCAGTACAATGATTCCAGTTCCGATCCATAACCATTTCTTCTTCATGAATCATTCCAACTTTCTTTAGATCAATTTTTTGCGCAAGTAACACTGATTTTTGATGAACATTATGATTTAGCAAAAATCTAATAATGCGCCTAGCAATTCAACTGTTGTTATTGTATTTCGCAAGTATGAAAGGAGCGTGAAATTAAGCTGAATGTAAACTGAACGTCGGCTGAATCTTTGCTGAATACGGGAGCGTCTATCGTTGTGATAATGGCAAATACATTCCACGTTCCTCTAATTAAAATGTGTTGGAAAAATGTTAATGAATTGGATTTTTTTCATACGTAGTTTGGGATATCTGTTATAATGAAGTTATATATTTTTGGGGAGGACCTTTTTGAATGAATCAAAATGCGTCAGATCAGCAGTATCAATATTCAACGATGAATAACTATCCACCGCCGTACCCACCGGGACCTCCGGTTGTTCAGAAGACGAACGGTAAATCGATCGCGGCCTTGGTACTCGGAATTTTATCGATCATGATTCCTTACGTCGGTTTTCTTCTGGGGATTATGGCGATTATTTTCTCTAGCTTGTCCTTAAAAGAACTTAAGCGGAGATATGAGCAAGGAAAGGGCTTGGCAATAGCCGGACTTGTTTGCGGAATAATCGGAACTATTATTTATGGGCTTTTGCTTTTCGTCGTTATTTTGTTCGCTATTATTTACGCTGGAAGCGTGGACAACACTATTTACTCCAATTTCTAAAATAGTTCGGTAGAGCATCGGGAGAGCCCGATGCTTTATTATTTTATAAGGGTATCGTACGTTCGGGTGTTCAAGACGCTGGAAATGAGTCGGAAAGTTTGTGATAATAGAGACAATTGTACTTTGAGACGAAAGAGGGATTCCATTTGTCACAATCGGATATGACAACAACTACAACAGTAAATCAGGAGTATTCAGGAGCCGAGGAACAGGAGCAAATTGTTCGTCAAATTGCAAAAGAGCTGAATCTGGCCCTTAAGCAAGTGAGGACGACAGCATCACTGTTGGATGAGGGCAACACGATTCCGTTCATTGCTCGTTATCGGAAGGAAATGACGGGGGAGCTTGATGAGAATCAGCTCCGGGATATTGCGGATCGGATGCAATATTTACGCAACCTGGGAGAGCGTAAGCGCGAAGTGCTGCGGATCATCGAAGAGCAGGGCAAGCTGACCGATGAACTTGCAGCGTCGATTACACAAGCGGTAAAACTGCAGGAAGTTGAAGATTTATATCGTCCTTATAAGCAGAAGCGTAAGACGCGGGCCAGCGTAGCCAAGGAGAAAGGACTCGAACCGCTGGCCAAGTGGATACTGTCGCAGCCGAAGCAGGGGGACCCACTTCAAGAGGCAGCCCAGTATATCGATACTGAGAAGGGTGTCGAAACGGCTGAGGAAGCGATTCAAGGGGCAATGGACATCATCGCTGAGGAGATTTCCGATGAAGCGGCAACTCGGGCTTGGGTACGTCGCTATACGATGGATAACGGGTTCATGGTGTCCGAAGCGAAGACGCCGGATGAAGAGTCCGTGTATGAGATGTACTACAATTATCGGGAAGCTGCCAAGAAAATGCCATCTCACCGCATCTTGGCCATGAACCGCGGCGAGCGGGAAAATGTGCTTAAGGTGTCATTGGAAGTGGAGACGGAAGCGATTCACCGTCATATTGCTGGGCGCTGGATCAAAGGCAGATCGGTCGTGGAAGCTGTGCTTCATGCTGTCATTGAGGATGCTTACAAGCGTCTAATCGCCCCTTCGATTGAGCGAGAAGTGCGCGGCGAATTGACCGAGAAGGCGGAGGGGCAGGCGATTGATATTTTTGCCGGTAACTTACGCAATCTTCTCCTGCAGCCTCCGGTACGCGGGCAACGCGTGCTTGGCGTTGACCCGGCTTATCGCACAGGCTGTAAGCTTGCCGTCGTTGACGAGACTGGCAAACTATTGGAAGTTGCCGTAACTTACCCGACGCCGCCGAACAACAAGAAGCGGGAAGCTGAGGCGACATTCAATCAACTGATCGACAGATATGGGATATCGCTGATCGTCATTGGCAATGGAACGGCTTCGCGGGAGACGGAGCAATTCGTTGCTGATGTGCTCGCTGGCAGGAAGGGTAAGGACAAGGAACTTGCTTATCTGATCGTCAATGAAGCGGGCGCCAGTGTATATTCAGCCTCCAAGTTGGCTCAGGAGGAATTCCCGGATCTAGATGTTGCGGAGCGTAGTGCGGCATCGATCGCCCGACGCTTGCAGGACCCGCTTGCTGAATTAGTTAAGATCGAGCCTAAAGCGATCGGTGTAGGACAGTATCAACATGACGTATCCCAGAAGCATCTCGATGAGAGTTTGAAGAACGTCGTGGAATCTGCGGTTAACCATGTTGGTGTCGACGTCAATACGGCATCGCCTTCATTGCTGTCTTATGTATCTGGCGTTAATGCAACGATTGCGAAGAATATTGTGAAATATAGAGATGAGAACGGGATGTTCAAGAGTCGTAAGGAACTGCAGAAGGTGCCACGCCTAGGTGCTAAAACCTATGAGCAGTGCATCGGCTTTCTGCGCATTAACGACGGCAGATTCGAACTGGACCGTACGCCGATTCATCCAGAATCCTATGAAGTAGTGGAGCGGTTATTTGCTGAACTTGGCGTAAATAAGGAACAGCTCGGATCCAAAGAGCTGAATAGTAAGCTGGCTGCTGTACAGCCTGAGGCGGTTGCAGCGCAATTGGAAGTCGGCGTGCCGACGCTGCGTGATATTGTAGACAGCTTGCAGCGCCCAGGCCGCGATCCACGTGAGGAACTGCCGCTGCCGATCTTCCGCACCGATGTACTCAAGATCGAGGATCTGACGCCGGGGATGGAGCTGCAAGGTACGGTACGTAATGTGATCGATTTCGGAGCCTTTGTGGATATCGGCATTAAAAATGACGGTCTTGTGCACATTTCTCAGCTTAGCGATCGCTTCGTGAAGCACCCGATGGATGTTGTCTCTGTAGGGGATAATGTGACCGTTTGGGTATTAAATGTGGATCTCAAGAAGGGAAGAGTTGGCTTGACGATGCGCAAGCCCGCCGATTCTGGTAACTGACCGATGCAGCTATAAAGAAGATTAAACTATAGTAAATATATAGACGAAAAAAGACCATTCCTGTTGATCAGGATGGTCTTTCTTTACGTGGGTCTATGTCACCCACCCGCTGCGAATAGCAAGGACCACCGCCTGTGTCCGGTCTTCTGCACCTATTTTTTGCAAGATGCGGTGAACATGTGTTTTGACGGTACTCTCACTGATATGAAGCTTGACGGCGATATCTTCATTTTTCAGCCCATAGGCCATCTCTTGGAGTACCTCAAGCTCGCGTTCGGTTAGCGGTTCCGGTAGATCAGGGCTACCTGGTTGGGCGGCAGGAGGCCTGGGTTGATGAAGTGCTTCCGTAATCAATCTGGCAGCAGCAGATGTTCGGTATATGGCCTCACCACGACTAGCAGCGCGTATCGAAGCTAACAGTTCCTCTGGTTCGGCATCCTTCAGTAAATATCCTACCGCACCCGCACGGATGCCTTCATAGACGTATTCCTCGAGATCAAAGGTGGTTAGTATCATTACTTTGGTATCAGGTAGCAGTCGCTTAAGTTCGCGGGTAGCTTCAATACCGTTTATTCCGGGCATTTGCACATCCATAAGAATGATATGGGGACGCTCTTTAAGAGCCAATTGGATAGCTTCATGTCCGTTCCCGGCCTCTCCACACCACTCCATATTTTTTTGAACCTTAATAATAAATCCGAGCCCACTGCGAATCAGGGGCTGGTCATCTGCGATCAAGACGCGAATACGTTCAGGTTGCATCAATAGGTACCACCTCGTTCATTGTACTTGCTGATCGTGGGAGTTGGACAGTGAGCTCTAATCCATGCGGTTGTACAGGTCTAATGGAGACAGTACCTCCGTATTTTTCGCACCGTCCCTTCATGGTGGTAAGTCCGAAGCCAGGTGTTATCGCAGACTGTGCCTGTCCGTCATCATGTATGATCATCACGATATTCTGATTATACTCCTTGAGACTAACACTGGCTTTTGTCGCTTTTGCATGTCGTAAGACATTGGTGAGCGCCTCTTGTAGAATCCGGTACAGTGTATAGATCTGGTCAGGAGTGATATCCTCATAAATGCTTGCCTCAAAAGAAACCGGCAATTCATGCAATTCACTGAAGTTTTGCGTTAGCTTTTGAAGCTCATAGAGATTGAAATTATGTTGAGTGGGACCCATTTCATGAACAACGGATCTGACGTCCTGAAGACAACTGCGAGCAATTTCAGTGACATTCCGGAGTGCTGTGTCTGCTTCATCAGGGGAAGCTTCGACCATATAGGGAAGTGCCTGTAGTTGTACGATTACAGAGGTCAAGCCATGACCGATACTATCATGGATATCTGCGGCAATGCGGCTTCGCTCTTCAAGAACTGCATAACGGAGAGAGCGTTCGGAGGCCTCTTCTAGTTCCAGATGTGCCTTATGAAGCTGTACATAAGCACTTTCGAGTTGCTGATGGGCGACCTTTAGTTCTTCGTGATGGCGTTCTTTCATGAGCCGCGTTTCTTTTCTGGTTCTGCTGCCCCATAACATCAGATATATCGCTATAGGTGCTAAAGTGTAGGTTATCAGCGATTCGAAGCTATGCTGCTCGACGTAATATAAGATATTAGCAGCGATGATAGCAGTAACTCCGGTATACCCTGCGGAATACGCAGTCGGCAATCGATATGTCACCCAGATGATCAAGAATGCAAACACAGTAACGATTGCCCCATTCAAGCCGAATCCTAGCCAAGACGCAAAGGCGAAGATCCCGCCAACAATGGCGGCAGCCAAAACCATTCTATATTTTTGTATGGCAGTAGGCCACCAAAGCAGAAAGATGCAAAAGATGATTAACAGCGCGCCCGGTAGAGCGTTATGAAGCGGTTCGTGTAGCAGGTCTTGGATCACAGGGAAGGCTAGCAGCAGGCTCACCAGAAGTGTTCTAGGCCGCAAAAGGGATACAGGGGGTTGTTTTGGTGTGTCGCCTGTGCTCATAATCCACCTCCTTGACCGCATGCACGGAATTTTAACATTTTTCTAACGTATCTCTGTTATGCCCAATATCGATTAAACTCTGCGGCGATTCAGCATCGCTTGGTAACGCTGATAAATGATGTAGCGGCGCGCACTGACGGAGCCGAGTGAGATAAACAATAGGGCATTTGCA
>DASYFA010000047.1:0-4834 GCA_036498705.1 Paenibacillus sp. | reverse complement strand
CGAATAACGACTGCTCTGTATAGCTGATGAACAACCATGAAATCAACAATAGGATCAAAGCAATACCCGTCGTTCTCTGTCCGTAACCTCGATCAGCCAGCTTCCCCGCTCGTGCTGCAGCTAACGCTCCAGCTACTCCTACAAGACCAAATGCTCCAATTGCACTGTGCGAAAGAGATAATGGCGGCGTGCTAAGGGGCAGTACGAGTGAAGTCCACAAAATGCTGAAATCTGCAAAAATCAACAGGGCCAGAACAGAGCGGATGCGTAACATCCGTTCTTGTATAAACAACATAAGCACCGATCCAAGCAACTGAGGATAGGACAGTGACTTTACCTCGCGCTCAACATTGGGCAACACCCTAAAAAACATACAAACCATAAAAAGCATCAGCGCAGCAGAGACTAGATATACGGAACGCCAACCCGCAAGATCCGTTAATATTCCTGCAATGGACCGCGCAAGAAGTATGCCTATCACAATCCCGCTTGTTACAATGCCAACGACGCGTCCTCGTTCGGCAGGGGCAGCCATATTCGCCGCGAACGCAACAAGAGTCTGTGTCACAACGGCAAGCAGTCCCACCAAGGCCATACCTGCGAATAGCACCATGCTGGTGGAGGCAGTTCCAACGATAACCAGAGCTATTATGGATAATAACATCTGACCGATAATCAAACGGCGCTGGTTCAGCAAATCTCCAAGCGGCACCAGCAGCAGCAGTCCCAATCCATAAAAGATCTGCGTAACGGTAATAACAATGCCAATGATGGAATGGCCAATACCAAACTCAATCGACAGCTTATCGAGTAGTGGCTGCGCGAAGTAGATATTGGCGACTGACATCCCGCAGGCAGCCGCAAACAATAGGGTCACATAGCGAGACATAGAAGCATGATGACCTGAATCAGACGTGATCAGCGTCACCTGTGACGAATTCGCCTTTATATCGGCATTGACTGCTACTTTTTCTATAACATCCTCCATTTTGTTCACACCTTACCTCCATTCATTTTAGATGCCAAGCATTATATCGTACCGATCGGTATGTTATAACGCCCAGTAAATATATCTCACAGATACTATTGCTGTCAATAAATATATTAGATTTACCTGGTTATAACTTAATATACGATCTTTCCTTGATAGGATAAACTAACCTACATTTGACAAAATAAACGGCTAATTATACAATTATAATATACTGTTTGGTATGTAAATAAAGGCCGTTGGCAGTTACATATGATCGGAATCATTGAGCAATTAAGAAAAAATCAAGAGTAATGAGAGGTATTGATTATGGGACGAACCCGCGAATTTGACGAAGAAAAAGTATTAGATGCAGCTATGCAACTATTTTGGGAGAAGGGATATGAAGCTACCTCATTAAGCGATTTAACTTCCAGAATGGGAATCCAACGACCCAGTATATACTCTGCCTTTGGAGACAAAAAAGAATTGTTCGAAGCCGCGCTACGCAAATACACGATGTCTCGTGCTTCCGAGGTACGAACTAAACTTCAAAACAATCCATCTGTAAAAGAAGCATTTCGCACTTTTTTTGAAGGTGTGGTTGCTGAGGAATATACAGAAAGCCCCAGCCGAGGATGCTTTTGCATCAATACAATGGTCGAACTTGCGCCTCATGATGAGAAATTTGAAATTCTTACAAGGGAACATCAAATGTACCTATCAGTTATATTTCAAGAAACCATTGAACGAGGTATACAATCAGGTGAGCTCGAGATCGGGGTAAACGCGAAGGCTTTGTCACAGGCGCTAATCGTATCGTTAATTGGACTAACCGTAATCATGAAATCTCGTCCAGAGCGATCATTTGTCGACAACACGATAGAGGTAGTGCTTACATTGCTTAAGTAATTCGGAATCACACCGGAAAATATAGTCTTCATTTATGATACTGTTCTCCGTGCTATCTTTAACGGCATGTCTCTTAAGGTAATTTAAAAGAGATGCTTTAGTCGGCATCTCCTATTATCTTCTACTAATCATTGATTAGTTTACGTTTAGGGTATTCTTCCCACATCTTATTCGATTTTTACTATCCTTCCAAGACCCACTTGTTCACCACAATAACTAGCTATCAATACTACATCTGAATCAAGATTTGAAGGAACAAAACCAATCCTCTCGTAATGCTGATTAATCCAAGTAAAATCTTCATCATTAACCTGTCTTATTTCTATCAATTAGCCCACCCCAGTTATCATGATTCTAGTCAATACTTCTTACACATTTCACTATGGTAACGTGATCTGCAAAAATAAAATGATAGAATGAAACATATAGGTTGTGAAACATTATATATTAAGCATCAGATTGGTTAATCAACAGGTATCGGCAACAGTCATAACAATACAGGGGGAAGATCGTAATGACGGAAATTATGGATTGGAAAAATGGCGCTCTCGGGCATAATTTTATAGCTTCGTTTAGTGGAGGAAAGGATAGTGTCTTAGCACTATATAAAGCAATGAAAACGGGAAAGGCAGTTGGACTGATCGTGATGTTGGAGGAAGAAGGGAAACGTTCTAGATCCCATGGAATGCCTCCAGAGCTCATACGTGCCCAAGCTGAATCTATAGGTCTACCGGTATATACTGCGGCTTCAAGTTGGACAGATTATGAAGAAGTGTATATGCGACTCTTGGAACATGCTAAGAATCAAGGAGCAGAAGTGTTAGTAACTGGAGACTTGGATATGCCTGCTCATGGTTGTTGGCATGACAAGGTTACGAAAAATGCTGGATTAAAGCTTGGGATGCCTCTATGGGAAATGGATCATAGAGAAGTGGTCGAAGAGTTTATCAATCTTGGATTTATCACGATCATTGTAACTGTAAATTTATCCTTAGGGATGCGTGAAGACGATTTAGGGCGAACGTTAACCCATGAATATGTAAAGGAGCTCGAAGTTCGTGGTATTGACCCATGTGGGGAAGGTGGTGAGTTCCATACCACAGTCATAGACGGACCCATCTTCAAACATCCTATTCCTGTTCGTAAATGTAAGACTTTAAAGAATGGAGAATATGCCTTTTTGCCATTGGAACTAGATCAAATGGTAGATATGGACACCAAATAAATACCACGATGTCACTCCATGACTTAAACAGATTCCATAAAGAATCGTCTTCAGTGAACTGGAAGACGATTCTTTATTAATACATCCCTAATATATTCAAACTCATTCTAGCTTCTCAAGTAAAAATGGGGTTATCTCCCCTGAGTAAGTCAAATTCAATTTGAGCATAGCTCTGCTTCCTTGCCGTTAGTTCAGACATTAAACTCCCTTAATCGCTGCCATAGGCTTACATGTTGCCACTACATCAGCTAGGGATGCACCCACCACACTGTCAATAATCTGATCAACGTCTTTATATGCTTGTGGACATTCATCAAGAATCGTTGCTAAGGAACGGTGGTTGACCAGAATTTCTTCATCGGAGCCCACTTTCATGGAGCGCTGGAATTCATCAACTGTCACCAATTCCTTAGTAGCTTTCCTTGATCTAGCTCTCCCTGCTCCGTGGCAAATGGAATAAAAATTCTTCATCCCTTCTTCTTTACCTATCATAATATAAGATGAAGTTCCCATTGAGCCTGGAATTAATGCCGGATGCCCCGTTTCTTTATAAGCAGCCGTGTTGAGAAAATGTCCAGGTGGCAACGCGCGTGTTGCCCCTTTCCGGTGGACAAGCATCGCCTCATTCCGATGATATTCCTTCAATGCATAGTTATGCATTAAGTCATAAAGCACCGGAAACTCAATTTCTCCCCCGAATAATTCGCGGAAAGCCTCACGAACACCGAATGCAATCATATGCCTGTTGCTAACCGCGAAATTCAATGCGGAGTACATTAGATTGAGATAGCTTTGCCCTTCATCGCTCAAAATCGGTGCATAGATCAGACTACGATCTGGATTCTCTATCCCCCAGTTGAACATGGATGCTCGGAATAGCTTCGTATACTCTTGACCAAGTTTAGCTCCCCACGCCCGAGAACCAGAATGAATCATTACGATGACTTGCCCATCGAATAACCCCCATTGAGTCGCTAAATCCTTCTGTGCCTCTTCTATCTCTAGGTACTGTATCTCAATAAAATGATTTCCTCCGCCCAATGTCCCCAATTGACCATGAGCATATTTGTGAATGTCATCTGGTAGCTTGTCAAGATATTGATGATCATACTTGAATGTCGACTGCTCTACGTGTGTCAACCATTGCTCATGAGGAACATAAGCACTCGGAAGTCCTTTCAGACCATACTTCACAACTTCCCTAATATCTATATCTGCATAATGGGAGTTCGTACGTTCATTAGTCGGAACATATTTCTCAATCGTCTTAATTAGCTCTCTCCGCACACCTTTATCCTGAATGTCCTTCTTATGTAGAGGTGTCGTATGGACACGCATCCCACAGCCAATATCCACACCCACAATTGAAGGTGATACAAATCCATCCTTCATATTCCACACCGCAGTTGTCCCGATACAGGTTCCAATGCCTACATGCGCATCTGGCGTATAGCTCATATATACATTACGTGGAATTCTTAAGTTGTTATCGGCCATCTCAAATGGTCTGGAATCAAACGATTGATAAATGTCCGGATTAGCAAATACATGTAGATTTCCGTTAGGTAGATCTATCTCATAATGATTATTCCCGTGGAACTTTTCTATTCTTTCCATCTTGTAACCTCCAGGTTCCTATTTGATCTGAACCCATCATCGCTGATTTTAACGGCTACGAACATGGTGAAAGTATTACGACCATCATAATACTTTCGCAGAGGAACTTA
>DASYFA010000046.1:0-15972 GCA_036498705.1 Paenibacillus sp. | reverse complement strand
TTCCGGCTCTTTAGCCGCATTCTCGATCACCGTTGTACCTTCTGCCAACGTGGCCGCCATCATAATATTCTCCGTAGCACCTACGCTTGCCACATCCAAATAAATCTTCGCACCATGCAATTTGCCAGTAGATCTGGCCTCGATAAAACCTTGTCCCAAATTAATCTCTGCACCCATCGCTTCAAAGCCCTTCAGATGCTGATCAATAGGTCTAGTTCCAATCGCACAGCCTCCAGGCAGTGCGATTCGCGCATGTCCTGTTCGTGTTAACAGTGGCCCCATTACGAGAAAAGACGCCCGCATTTTACGTACCAAATCGTACGGTGCTTCACAGGATGCGATTTTACGTGCATCGACCGTGATAACCTCACGCTCGTAATTCACGTTCGCTCCTAACGATTCTAATACTTTATTAATCGTCATCACATCATCCAGAGGTGGCGCATCACGAATGATACTCACGGTTTCCTCTCCCAATAAAGACGCTGCGATGATCGGCAGCACTGAATTTTTAGCTCCGCTCACTTTAACGTTCCCGGCCAAGACATTGCCACCGCGGACGATAAATTTACTCATCTCGGTTCCCTCCGCGTGTTCATTTTCACTATTTTCCCCGACATAAAAAATAGTATCCCGCTTAATTTCCCTAAATTTCATCATATCAAATTTCATTTACATCATACAAGGTCTAATTTGTGTCAATAAGATTTATCATACCAACAATTCCGTAAGCAATCAACGATCATTAGATATTCTTATCCACATTGTTGACACAATATTTTGATGTTATTCGACAAATTCATACCCCATCATATTCTAACATAATTATGGCAGTTTTGCCTTCAATGTTAGAACATATAACGCAACATCTGCGTATATCCCCAATAGTCAAGGACAAAGGCAGCTACAAAGTGTCCCAACACTACAGCGAGCAGTAATTGGAGCAGCTTCCCCTGTGGTCCTTTCGGATTGCGGATGATCAGATCTAGCTTGAGATTTTGCAGCGCCCACCAGGATATAGCGATACAGATCAGCGATACAATAATCCCCGTAAGACCACCGATCCCGACCGATGATGATGCCGACTCGACCGGATTCACATGATTTCCCCCTGTCACGTTATATTTATGCTGTTGGCCCCTAATCGGTTAATAAGTAACCAAAGAAAAGACGGCTTGAAAATATAGACCTTCTATATCATACTTGGCAACGAGACAATAATCCAGTATTACTTTTCATTGTAAAGGTTTCCAGTAGAATCTATTTTGTAACCTTTGTTCCTGAATTATACAGCCAGGTATTTACGAAAAATAATATAATAAACAATAACCTATGGAGAGGAAGAAATCCACTATGATCATAGAAGTCATTGCCTATACGTTGTCAGATGCCCTGATTGCAGCCAGGAACGGAGCGGATCGCCTCGAAGTCATTACAGCCCCTGCGGAAGGTGGACTAACCCCAAGCCTTGGTCTCGTCCAAGCCATTCGAGAACAGGTTGATATCGATATTCGGGTCATGATTCGCCCACACAGCCATAACTTCGTCTATTCAAGCGAAGACATCGCAGTCATGGAGCGCGATATAGCCATCTTCCGATCGCTCGGTGTCTCAGGTCTTGTGACTGGAGCCCTAACGCCACAGGAAGAAGTCGATACTATCGCACTTGAGAGACTCCTCGCAGCTGCCGGAAACTTGCCGATCACATTTCATCGGGCAATAGATGAAGCTGCGGATCTAGAGCAAGCCATCTATACCCTTGGTAAATATCCACAAGTCACTCATATCCTTACCTCTGGAGGACAGCCTTCCGTGCTTAAAGCTACTGATATCATAGAGCGGTTACGACTTGTGGCCAAGCAGCAAGGGATTACACTACTTCCAGGCGCCGGACTCCATATCGATGCCCTTGAAGCATTTCTTCGTCAGACATCGGTTCAAGAATTTCACATTGGATCAGCAGCAAGGCAGGACGGTAGCATCATGAATCCTGTCGATGCGGACAAGCTATCCACGATACGACGCATCGCTGATCAATTTTAATGACTCCTATAATTCATATAATATAGGTATGAAGGCTCAGAAGCATAGAAACAGAAAAGACCGGAACATCTTCAAACGATGTCCGGTCTTTTCTATCTATTTGGAGTTGGCTACATTAATCCGCGTTACCGCTCGTTGCAAAGCAAGCTCAGCACGGCGTTGGTCAACTCGGTCCTGACCACCACGCGCCAATCGGCGCTCAGCGCGTTCACGGGAAGCAATAGCCCGTTCCAGGTCGATATCCTCAGGCATCTCTGCACTTTCGGCAAGAATGATCGCCTTATCCCCTTGCACCTCAGCGAAGCCTCCGTGCACAGCGATCGCGATCTTCTTCCCACCTATTCTCGCCTCAATCGGCGCAACCTTCAGTGGAGTCACGAACGGAATATGTCCGGGCAAGATACCAAGTTCCCCTTCAGTTCCGCGGATTGTCAGACTGTTCACTTCTTCTGTGAACACAATATGCTCCGGTGTAACAATTTCCAGTGTAAAGGTACTCACTTTTCATCCCTCCTGTTCGTGGGACATTCATTTCTGAAGCATCCGACGTGAACGGTGCAATTTACAGCGTCTTCGCTTTCTCTACTGCCTCTTCAATCGTACCAACATAGAGGAAGGCCGCTTCCGGAAGGTCGTCATGCTTGCCTTCAAGGATCTCCTTGAAGCTGCGAACCGTCTCAGTAACCGGAACATACTTCCCTTTCAAGCCTGTAAACTGTTCAGCAACGTTAAACGGCTGCGACAAGAAACGTTCCACCTTACGCGCACGAGCAACGATCACCTTGTCATCTTCAGACAATTCGTCCATACCGAGGATTGCGATAATATCTTGAAGCTCTTTATAACGAGCCAGCAATTGCTTAACCCCTTGTGCTACGTTGTAATGTTCTTCCCCTACTACTTCAGGAGAGAGCATACGCGAGCTGGATGCAAGCGGGTCCACAGCCGGGAAGATACCCTTCTCGGAAATTTTACGGTCCAAGTTTGTAGTCGCATCAAGGTGAGCAAATGTTGTTGCTGGAGCTGGGTCAGTATAGTCATCCGCAGGAACGTAGATCGCTTGGATCGAAGTAACAGAACCTTTCTTCGTCGAAGTAATCCGTTCTTGCAATTGACCCATTTCCGTAGCCAGCGTAGGCTGATAACCTACTGCAGAAGGCATCCGTCCGAGCAGGGCGGATACTTCCGAGCCCGCTTGTGTAAAGCGGAAGATGTTATCGATAAAGAGAAGCACGTCGCGGCCTTCTTGGTCACGGAAATATTCAGCCATTGTCAGACCTGTCAGAGCCACGCGAAGACGCGCACCTGGCGGTTCGTTCATCTGACCGAATACCATCGCGGTCTTATTAATAACGCCGGACTCAGACATTTCCATGTACAAGTCATTACCTTCACGGGTACGTTCACCAACGCCCGCAAATACCGAAATACCGCCATGTTCTTGGGCGATATTGTGAATCAATTCCTGAATCGCAACCGTCTTGCCTACACCCGCACCGCCGAACAGACCAATTTTACCGCCTTTGGCATAAGGAGCGAGCAAGTCGATAACCTTAATCCCCGTCTCCAGGATTTCGGATTGCGTCGACAATTCTTCAAACGCAGGAGGATCACGGTGAATCGGATTGTTCACTTCGGCTTCAACTTGACCTTTATTATCGATCGTCTCGCCAAGCACGTTAAATACTCGGCCGAGCGTAATTTCACCTACTGGTACAGAGATCGGAGCGCCAAGATCGATCGCATCTATTCCACGTACAAGACCGTCTGTTGAAGACATAGCGATACAGCGCACCAGATTGTCGCCCAAATGGCTAGATGTCTCCAGCATCAGGTCGCCTTGATCGCCTTGCTTCACAATTTTAATAGCGTTATAAATTTCCGGTAGTTGGCCGCGTTCGAATTCGATATCAACGACCGCGCCCATTACGCTAACAACGCGTCCTTTGTTCATCCTTTTTGTTCCCTCCTAGTTACTTACTTATCCTTGCGCGTTTGCTCCGGCAACGATTTCTGTAATCTCTTGAGTAATCGCCGCTT
Source organism: Paenibacillus sp. (assembly GCA_036498705.1). GTDB lineage: Bacteria > Bacillota > Bacilli > Paenibacillales > Paenibacillaceae > Fontibacillus. The sequence continues at coordinate 11,889 of DASYFA010000046.1, read as the reverse complement.
GACGAGCACGGTTGTATGTCAGGGTAAGTTCATTAATCATCTTCGTAGCGTTCTTCGTCGCGCTACCCATCGCAGTCATCTTCGCGCCAAGCTCACTCGCTTTGCCTTCCAATAGTGCAGCGAAAATAAGGGTCTCTGCATATTTAGGCAGAAGAACTTCAAGCACACCTTCAGGCGATGGCTCGTATTCATACTCTGCTGTTACCCCATGGTGCTCCACACTTTCAAAAGGAAGCAAACGGTCAACCGTCGGCATCTGCGTAATCGCATTGATAAACTTGCTGTAGCAGAGATAAACCTCGTCATACTCTTCATGTTCAAAGCCTTGAACAGCCGCATAAGCCAAAGATTTAATATCAGCAAATTTCGGAGTGTCAGATAAATCCGTCACATCTTGAACAATGGGATAATTACGCCGATTGAGATAATCACGGCCTTTACGACCAATCGTAAACAGACCATATTCGTCTTTAGAAGCGTGCTTTTCTTTGATAAAATCCGTAACTGTACGCAGCATGTTAGCGTTGTATCCGCCAACAAGCCCACCATCAGAAGTGATTACAATATATGCCGTACGCTTCACAGGACGTGAGACGAGCATCGGGTGAGAGACTCCGTTCGAACCGGTCGCGATGCTGGACACCACTTCTCTCAGCTTCTCAACGTAAGGACGAGAGGATTGAGCTGTCTCCTGAGCTTTTCTAAGCTTGGCGGAAGCAACCATCTCCATCGCTTTCGTAATTTGCCGAGTATTCTGAACGCTCTTGATCTGGCGTTTTATTTCGCGCATCCCTTTTGCCATGATTTCACCACCTTAAAGTTTTGGCTGAAGGCCAAAACTGACATCGTAAGCAATTAACTTCAATCTACATAATCACAAACCGGCGATCCGGCATGGAGCCAGGGCCGGTTCATGAATCAATTAATCTACTATATGAGATAACTCAAAAAGTCCGCTTCGGGAACTCGTATTATACGGAACCCGCAAAGCCTCTCTTGAACTTCTCTATAACTTCCTTCAGCTTCTCTTCGTTATCAGCAGTCAAATCCTTCGTATCACGAATGGACTGCAACACCTCATCGTGTTGGCTCTTAACGAAGCTTAGGAATTCAGACTCGAAGCGGCGCACATCGGCAATCTCGATATCATCAAGATAGCCTTTGACTGCCGTGTACAAGCTGATAACTTGCTCTTCTACAGCGAGCGGCTGGTGAATACCTTGCTTCAGAATCTCCATCATGCGCGAACCGCGTGTCAAGCGCGCTTGCGTTGATTTATCCAGATCGGAACCGAACTGAGAGAAAGCTTGAAGCTCACGGTATTGCGCCAGATCCAGACGCAGTGTACCAGCAACCTTCTTCATCGCCTTGATCTGCGCGGAACCGCCTACCCGGGATACGGAAATACCAACGTTGATCGCCGGACGTTGACCGGAATAGAACAGATCGGATTCAAGGAATATTTGACCGTCCGTAATCGAGATTACGTTCGTCGGGATATATGCAGATACGTCAGAAGCCTGCGTCTCAATGAAAGGAAGCGCAGTGATCGATCCGCCGCCGAGCTCATCGCTCAGCTTAGCTGCACGTTCCAACAGACGGGAATGCAGATAGAATACGTCACCTGGGAATGCTTCACGACCCGGAGGACGACGAAGCAGCAAGGACAATTCGCGGTAAGCCGCAGCTTGCTTCGACAAGTCATCATAAATAATTAGGACATGCTCGCCTTTGTACATGAAGTACTCAGCCATAGCAACGCCCGCATAAGGAGCGATATACAAGAGCGGTGAAGGTTCCGATGCGGAAGCCGTTACCACGATCGTGTAATCAAGTGCTCCATAACGACGCAAAGTTTCAACTACGTTTACGACAGTAGATTGCTTCTGGCCGATAGCAACGTAAATACATTTTACGCCGCTGCCCTTTTGGTTAATGATCGCATCGATGGCCAGAGCAGTCTTACCTGTCTGACGGTCACCGATGATCAATTCCCGTTGGCCGCGACCGATAGGAACCATGGAGTCAATCGCTTTGATCCCGGTTTGCATCGGTTCATGAACGGATTTCCGGTCGATAACGCCTGGTGCGTTATTCTCTACCGGACGGAATTCAGTAGTCTCAATAGGACCTCTGCCGTCTACTGGCTGACCGAGCGGATTCACGACGCGTCCGAGCATTGCGTCGCCAACAGGAACCTGCATGATTTGTCCGGTACGTTTAACTTGATCCCCTTCGCGGATTGCGCTGTATGGTCCCAAGATAACAACACCGACATTACTCTCTTCGAGGTTGAGCGCTAGACCGTAAACGCCATTTTCAAACTCCAACAATTCGTTGGACATGACGTTCTCGAGTCCATATACGCGGGCGATACCGTCACCAACTTGAATGACTGTGCCGACTTCGGCAACTTCAATTTCGGATTTATACTGTTCGATCTGACTTTTAATCAGTGTACTGATCTCTTCAGGTCTGATACTCAAGACTTTCACCCCTATCTACAGTGCTTGTCTTCGAAAAGACTTTTCAAGCCGTTCCAACTTGCCGGATAAACTACCGTCATAAATCACATCGCCGATTCTGACTTTGATTCCTCCAAGCAATCCCTTATCAAGATGGCTCTGAACGCGAATCTTCTTATTCAGCATAACGCCAAATTCGGATTCTATAGCACGCTGCTCCTCATCAGTTAGAGGATGGGCGGTATAGACGATTGCATTAGCCAATCCAAGAGCCTCACCGGTTATTTTGACATAAGCATCCAAAATATCCGGTAAAACATCAGTTCTTTCACGTTCCACCAGCAGTCTGGTCATAGAAACGACTGGCTTCGATAACTTGCCTCCAAGCACGCCTTCAAGCACATTCCACTTCTCCGTTCTGGAAATATTAGGACTACGCAGAAATTTCTGAACGCTTTCATCATGATTCAAAGCGGATACAAGCGTCTGCAGCTCTTGTTCAACTTCTACTGTACGTCCATCCTGAAGGGCAATCTCATATAGTGCGTTGGCATATCTGCGCGCTACAACTAGTGCACGACTCATGATCTTCTACCTACTTCTTGTAAGTATTGATTCACAAGCTTCTCTTGATCCTCCTGATTGCTTTCAACCTCACGTTCGATCAGTTTGGACGCGATATTTACGGAGTAAGAACCAATCTCGCCACGTAGAGCCTCCATAGCCTTGTTTCTTTCGCTCTCAATATCACGAACGGCTTCATCCTTCAGACGAACCGTATCAGACTTCGCTTGTTCCAGCAAATCGCGCGCTTGTTTGCTACTGCTCTGCTTCGATTGTTCAATAATCTCGAAGGCCTCTTGCCGAGCTTGCTTAAGAGCTTCCTTCTGCTCTTCAACATAGGCTGTAGCCTGTTCTCTGGTTTGCCGAGCTTCTTCCAATTGGCCCTGTACCAGCTCACGGCGTTTCTCCATGACCGCGAACAATTTGCCGAAAGCGTATTTGTTAAGCAGCCAGTAAAGAATCGCAAATGCAACCATGGTAAGTACCATGTTTTCCCACAAGAGATTCACAAACGTCACTCCTTCCATTAACAAAACTAGCATTGCATTTCAGTAAATTTCCACAAAAACGAAGGCGCGGATGGCATCGGCCCTCCCCGCCAAACCGTAGCTATTTATTATGAGAACATGATCAAGAATGCGATAACTGTTGCCGCGAGAGGCACAACTTCGACGATACCAACACCAATAAACATTGTAGTTTGAAGTGGACCACGTGCTTCTGGTTGACGAGCAATAGATTCTACTGTTCTGCTCACGATCATACCGTTACCAAGACCTGCGCCAAGCGCACCCAAACCTACTGCAATAGCTGCTGCCAAAAAATTCATCTTAAAATATCCTCCTTTAGTTTCAGTTCATTTAATTATGTGTCTATAATAGATCTCTGACGGATTCCCCAAAATCGGATGTTCCCGACAGAGCTTTATTAATGTTCTTCCTCGTGAATCGTCGTCTGTGCAATGTAAACCATGGTTAATATCGTAAAGATATACGCTTGCAGTGCACCGACAAAAACACTAAATCCTTGCCATACTCCCAAGAACGGGATACCGAACACTCCCATTTTGAGAATAACTGTGATCAATACCTCACCAGCGAAAATGTTTGCAAACAACCGGATCGCCAGCGCGATTGGCTTGGCCAGGTTCTCAATGATATTAAGCGGCAGGAAAATCGGGAATGGTTCAATATAGTGCTTGAGATAATGCTTCCGGTTGTATCGCAGACCCAGATAGTTCATTAATATGAACACGATAATCGCAAGTCCGGCAGTCACGTTGATATCAGCGGTCGGAGACTTCCACCAGAGAATCTCGGCATGGCCGCCATCGGTCAGACCGCGCGTGGCTTCAATCACATGGCCGAAGATCATTTCCGGCTTATGAGCTTCTGTAATAATTCCTAGCGGCAACCCCAGAAGATTGGATACAAAAATAAATAGAATTAGCGTTAATCCCAAAGAGAGATAATGCCTTCCTTTCTTTAGATCCATAGCACTTCCAATGATCCCTTGAACGAATTCGACAACCCATTCCATAAAATTCTGGATTTTCGACGGACTCTCTACAGATAAATTAGCCACAGACAGTCTACAGACAAGAAATACGATCGCCACACTTACTAGAAGCATGAATACTGCGGATAAATCAAGATGAAAGCCTCCGAGCATAATAATGGGCGCATCATGCATTTGTATTATTCACCCCTTTCCCCTAGATAGCTGTTAAGACTTATTTCTAGCCCCGATCATAATGCCAACCGGAATCGTCAGAAGTTGAGGAACAAAGAGTCCAATCACAACACCTAAGGCCGATACCTGTTCAACCTTGACCGCAACCATAATAACAAGTAAAACAAGACATATCCTTGTTAGAAACCCGAAGCTAAAGCGTTTCTTCTGTTGGCTGACAACATGCTCAACCAGGCCACGCACTTTCATGGATAGAAAGCGGGTATAGACTAACCCAACAGCAAGACCAAGGATCAAGCCAGATAGAATCGGCCTGTAATCCGAGAAGAAAGCCCATCCAAAAAACAAAGCGGATAGGATGATAAGGGTCGTTCTGGTCACAGCTGACACAATTGAGTTTAAGTCATCCATCCTGCTCCCCCATAAACTTATAGATTAAGATAGATATGTTGGCGATTCCAAGTATAAGACCGACGATAGATCCGATAGCAATCCAGTAATTGGGTCCATCAAACCGTTCGGCCAACCATCTTGAACCAAGAAAACCGACGACGATATAAAAAGCTAACAAAATACCCGCGCCGCTAATATAAGCAGCAATCATCCAAGGATTTGCATTTTTATCATGATTCTCCATATTGTCAATTCCCAATTCATTTTACTGAATTTTAAGACTTTTTGTCAAACAAGAGAACATCCTATCGACGACCAACATATAAGCAAACCATACAGTTATACTGTATGCTATCTTGCAAAAAAACACAATTATTGATCTTTCTAAATTGTGAACTTTTTGTGAAATTCATCCGGACGCTCATCAATAACACCGAAATGGTGACGTATTGCATTGACAATCCTCTTCGACGCTTGTCCATCTCCATACGGATTAGCTGCTTTGCTCATAGAGTTATAAAGTTCGTTATCAGTCAGTAACGCTCTCGTCCGTTCATACACCATCTCCTCATCAGTGCCGACAAGCTCCAGTGTCCCCGCTTCAATCCCTTCCGGACGCTCAGTTGTGTCACGAAGCACAAGTACAGGTACGCCAAAAGACGGCGCTTCTTCCTGTAAACCGCCGGAATCCGTAAGGATAAGATGAGTGTGTGGATAGAAATTGTGCAAATCCACCACATCTAAAGGATCAATCAATTGTATACGGGGATGGTTACCCAAAGTTTCATACGCCGGTTCTCTAACCGCAGGACTTGGATGAACCGGATAGACGATCGCTACGTCCTCGAATTCATCGGCAATGCGCTTCACAGCACGGAAAATGTTCATATGAGGCTGTCCCTGCGATTCGCGACGATGGGCTGTCATCAGAATAAGCCGCTTTCCGGCGGCCCACTCCAGCACAGAATTGTTATAATTCGGCCGTACTGTATATTGAAACACATCCGTAACGGTGTTGCCTGTGATATATATTGCTGACTCCGATTTATTCTCTTTACGCAAATTGCCTGCCGACCAATCCGTTGGAGCAAAGTGCAAATCAGCCAAGACTCCAGTTAATTGTCGATTCATCTCTTCCGGATAAGGTGAGAGCTTGTTCCAGGTACGCAGCCCCGCCTCAACATGACCCACCTTAATTTGCTGCAGGAATGCGGCATAGCTAGCAAGGAATGTCGTCAAGGTATCGCCGTGTACAAGAACGATATCCGGCTTTGCCTCTCGCAACACGCCCTCGAGACCCTGTAGCACCCGAATTGTAATTTCATTCAGGCTCTGATTTGGCTTCATTACATCCAGATCATAATCAGGAACAATTTTGAACACGTCCAGCACCTGATCAAGCATTTCACGGTGCTGGGCAGTTACACATACCACAGACTCAATGTCCTCAGGATGCTTGTTCAGTTCCAGAATAAGCGGAGCCATCTTGATGGCCTCAGGTCTGACTCCGAAGATCGTCATTACTTTAATTTTAGACATGTTCGTTTTCCTTTCTCATGATCACTTCATGATCTATTTTGTTCCGTACAAGCGATCTCCTGCATCGCCAAGTCCAGGAATAATATACCCATGATCATTCAGACGCTCGTCCAGTGCAGCTACGTAAATATCCACATCAGGATGGGCATCGTGTACCGCTTTAACTCCTTCTGGAGCAGCGATCAGGTTCATCATCTTAATCTGCGTACAGCCGCGTTTCTTTAGTGCATCGATTGCAGCGATAGCTGAACCGCCTGTAGCTAGCATCGGGTCGATAACAATCAGCTCGCGCTCCTGTACGTCGGTAGGCAGCTTAATGTAATATTCCACAGGCTGCAGTGTATCAGGATCACGGAAGAGACCCACATGCCCTACCTTCGCAGCAGGAAGCAGCTTCAATACGCCGTCGAGCATACCAAGACCCGCTCGCAGAATCGGAATCAAGCCGAGCATACGCCCAGAGATGACCTTGGCTTCTGTCTCGGTTACAGGAGTCTGCACTTTAATTGTCTCAAGCGGAATCTCCCTCGTAATCTCATAAGCCATCAAAGTGGCCACTTCATCAACTAATTCACGAAAATCCTTCGTATTCGTGTTCATGTCTCGAATGAACGTTAATTTGTGCTGAATTAAAGGGTGATCACATACGATTAATTTTCCCATTATATCCCTCCGGTGGTAGTGTATAACTTACAATTCTGGTTGCGGCGACATACTTCCGAGTAAATGCTCCACAAATCTCGTATATTATATCACTTTCGCCAATGCATTTTCACCCAAACTTATGCATGTTGCAAATCTTTCAAAAAATGAACTATCTCCTATAGTCCCCTGATCCACCTGCCTACATTCAGCTATTTATCAATTTATGGGAAAAAACCGGAAAGCATCGCTTCCCGGTTTGGCATTTTCAAAAGGGTCTTATTATTGAGTGTTCAAAAAGTACGATTTTCAGCACCGAAGCTTATGCTTCCGATGTGCGTTTTTTCAAAACGCTGCAGTTGAATGAAGCTAGGGACTGAGGAGCGGAACTACACGTTTTCATAGAAAACGACCTCGGAAGCATTTGCTTGTAGTTGGTACGTGAGCACCTGAGATATTTCCATAGGAAATATGCCTTCGTAAGCATATGCTTAGTCCCGGCTGAATTCAAGATTCGATGTCGTATAAGCTCTCAGTGTTACTTCGTGATCAAAAGCAGACTTTTTGAACTACCTCTATAATTAATAGGTAAGTTCTGAATATAATGGGTAACGATCTGTCAAATTGGACACACGGGTACGGCAGTCAGCAAGAACCGTTTCATCTTGCGATGACTTCAAGGTCGTAGCAATAATGCGGCCGATCTCCTTCATCGCTTCCTCGTCCATACCTCTGGAGGTTGCTGCTGGAGTTCCGATGCGAATACCGCTGGTTACAAAAGGACTCGTCGGATCGAAAGGAATCGCATTTTTGTTCACTGTAACACCGATGGAATCGAGAACATGCTCCGCATCTTTACCCGTGATGTTCAGGTTACGAGTGTCGATCAGCATCAAGTGGTTGTCTGTACCGCCGGAGACGAGGTTGAGCCCTTCCGAGATCAGCGTCTCAGCCAGCACTTTTGCGTTCTTTACCACATTCTCGGCATATACTTTGAATGAAGGCTGCAGTGCTTCACCTAAAGCGACAGCTTTGGAGGCAATCACATGCATCAAAGGTCCGCCTTGTGAACCTGGGAATACCGCTTTGTCGATAGCAGCAGCCCAAGGCTTACGGCACAGGATCATCCCGCCGCGTGGTCCGCGCAATGTTTTGTGTGTTGTCGTCGTTACAAAGTGAGCGTGAGGCACTGGACTTGGATGCAAGCCAGCAGCGACCAGCCCGGCAATATGCGCCATATCCACCATGAACAATGCGCCTACATCATTAGCGATCTGTGCAATTTTCTCAAAATCGATAATGCGCGGATAAGCACTCGCACCAGCAACGATCAGACGAGGACGATGTTTGAAAGCCGCTTTGCGGATTTCATCATAATCGATCAGGAAGCTGTCTTCTTGAACACCATACGCTACGAAGTTATAGAGCAAGCCAGATGCATTGACAGGACTACCATGTGTCAAATGGCCGCCATGTGCCAGATTCATACCAAGCACAGTATCGCCAGGCTTCAGAGCAGCAAGATATACGGCCATATTCGCTTGAGCTCCAGAGTGCGGCTGCACATTGGCATGCTCAGCACCGAACAGCTCCTTCGCACGGTCACGCGCGATATCCTCAACGATATCGACATGCTCACAACCTCCGTAGTAGCGTTTGCCTGGATAACCTTCTGCATATTTGTTCGTCAGAACCGAACCCATCGCTTCCATAACTGCTTCGCTAACGATGTTCTCCGACGCAATCAGCTCAATGTTGTTGCGTTGACGCTTCAGTTCCAGATTCATTGCTTCCAGTACAGCCGGGTCTTGCTTTCTCAATTGATCCATTGGTAAGTTGCCTCCTTATATTAAAAAAAGAATAATTAATCACATAGATTTGAGTCTGTTGCGTCTGGCAACTTGTATACCGCCCGTTCGCCACCGATCAGCTTAGGACGAGTCCATGCTGCTGTAACACGAGCTTCACCGATATAGCGTCTTGTAGAGCGGAAAGGAATGGCAACGTGGCGCAGATGCATACCAATGAGAGTCTCGCCGATATCAATTCCGCCATGGGCCTCAATACTCTCCACCAGACAAGGAGCTTGCAGCTGCCGGTAAGCGAAGGCCGCCATGGAACCTCCCGCTTTCCTCACCGGAACCGCCGATACTTCAGTCAACCGCAGACGATCAAGCACTGCACGTTCTACGACCAGAGCGCGATTCAAATGCTCACAGCATTGGAATGCAACATCAAAGCCGTATTTGCGTCGAACCTGATCGATTCCCGCAAACAACTCTGCTGCAACTTCTTCCGCTCCAGCCGTACCGATCCGTTGACCGGCGACCTCGCTTGTACTGGTGCCAACAACAAGCAGATGGCTCGGACCGAACTTTGCCGTCACGCATAGTTCTTCGAGAATCTCTGTAACCTGCTGTCTAATCTCTGCAATATGTGTCGTTCCCATGTATGGCACCTCTTCTCTGATTTGAAGTTCGAAATTCCTTGGAATCAAAGCATATGTCCTTATTATATACCTAAATTCGGCAAAAAACGTAAACACTGCAGAACTCCAGTTCATCATCAGAGAAGACCGTCCAGCAATAACGAAAAAAGAGCATGACGTTATGAATCACGTCGTGCTCTTTGCCCAGGCGACCGGCCGTATATTCCGATGCTCCATTGTGGTTTAACCCACTCTTGTCGCCAGTTACATCGGATCTTCGTATTATGACTTTAGAATAAAGCATCCCCTGAATAAATGCAACAGATTATTATGATCTATATCACTATGCCTTCCGAGTCAGCCTACTCTAGCTTGTCCAACAGCCGCTCCAGTGCGGATCTAATCTCCAACGCGACCCTATCATATTCCATCCGGGAACCCCCGAAAGGATCGGAAATATCGTAAGCAGGCATCTGCCGGATCAACTCAGCAAGCCGCCGCTGTCTTGCCTTATCCAGCTCCTTACCAAGCGCCCGGTCAAGCTCCAGCTCCGCGACAAGGCGATGCAACTCGTCTTGGGCTTCGAGCACTTGTACATCATTCTCCGCGTACTCTTTCAGCGTATATATTTTATCAGCTGCTGCAGGGAAATAATGAATGACATGCTTCATATGCCCACTGGTTAGCGTAAGTATCAAATCGGCCCAATCGACCAGCCCCTCACTGAGCGGTGTCGAAGTAATCCGATCCTCAATCCCCTGGTCCCTCAGTACAGCTTCGGCATGCGCGGACATCGCGGCCCCATTAGTAGCTGCTACCCCGGCCGAGCGTACATCCAGCGATAACCCACGATCCTTGGATAGCTTGCGGAGTATTCCTTCCGCCATAGGGCTTCGGCAAGTATTGCCCGTACAGACAAATAAAATTCGCATCCTCATTCACCTCCATTAGAACCTAGCATTATGGACTCATATAAATAACCTCTAAAAATACTAGTGTTCATTGTATCAAAAAATAAACATTAATCCAAAAGCGAAAAGGATCGACCCACCTATCGCTTCCCCATAATCCCCCAGACTGCGACTAACCCCTCGTCCAAGCGCCAGCCCGAACAGGGACATAAGCCCACCGAACAAACCAAACGTAAGCACGGTTAGTAACAGATTACTATGGAACATCCCCAAAGAGACGCCGACGGAGAAGGAATCCACACTAACGCTAAGCGAGAACAGAAATATGCCAGGCCAGGAACGGTAATTGATGAACTGATTCGCACCACTCTTTAGCGAGCTATATAACATATGTCCGCCCAACAGCAGCAGCAAGCCGCCAGACACAAATTTGGTCAGATAACCTAACAATTCACCTACATAATGGCCAGTTAATATCCCAAGCACCGGCATCAGAACATGGAAGAAGGATACCGTCATGACGATTCGCATTACATCCCTGCGACGTACACCATTCACTCCGACACCGATTCCGAGGGAAAAGGCATCCATCCCCAAGGCAATTGCCATGAACAGGATCGTCAACAATTCCCCGAGCCGCTCCAAGGCCTCATTCAAGCAGGTCACCACCCATCGCTGTTGTCCAAAATCACTTGTACAACCATATGCGACAAGCCTTGAATTCATGACATTAGGTGAAGCGACCCCCTGTAATTATTCCTCTCCAACGGTCAAAATCCCTGCTTCAGAGTAATTGATATACTGCCGTAGTTTACTGGCGGAAGTCCAACTAATCTCCCCATTCTCAAACATCGATTGGACCTCATTCCGCTGCGCTTGAATCCCCCGGATTCGAAGCTCATTCTTGTATTGATTCAACAGATCCTCATCTTCAATATCTACGGTACCGCCCTGCATACGCTGCTGCACTTCATCGTATTGGGCTAGAAGAGTCAGAGCGGCCTGGCGGTTGTCATCACTCATCGATTCCTGAATCGCCTGGATCGCCGCCTTGGACGTACGTGCTCGAAGTGCGCGAACCTGATCCAAATTCCCGGCTGGAATACGCTTCTTATCTTTCTTCAGGAACAGCTTCGAGAATAAGCGGCGGAGCCGATATACAGAGATCAGCATGACGACCTTGAACTTGTTGGACATGAGCATCTCCATCTGCTTCATACCCTCTTCGATCTTCGTGGCCAGCTCGCCTGTTATC
>DASYFA010000045.1:0-7758 GCA_036498705.1 Paenibacillus sp. | reverse complement strand
ATAAAAGAGAGTCTCACGATATATTATCGGATCATTGCGACAGCATGAAGCGCTGCCGGATTTCAACTTTACTGAGCTGGTTACAGCGGATTGCTGATGAGGATGTAGCCCGCCTTGGTCTGCCGATTGAGGACATGATGCAGCAGGGAATGGCATGGATGCTCACGACCATTGATGTCGAGCTTCTGAGAATGCCGTGTTACGGTGACAAAATTATACTGGAGTCCTGGCATAAGGGACACAAAGGGGTTCAATGGCTGAGGGATTTCCGGATTTACGGAGAGCAGGACGAGGTGATCGGACAAGCTAGGTCGACCTGGGTATTGGTTGATCTTGAGAAGCGCCGGATTTTACGGCCTTCCGCTTTGCCGCTGGAGATATCCGCTAACGATGAAGATTCGGTAGGGGATACACCTCAAAAGGTACAAATTCCAGCAGATATAGATTTGCGGCCTGCATATGACTACACGGTCCGCCAGAGCAGCATCGATATGAATGGACATGTCAATAATGCGCAGTTCGCGATTATGGGCATGGATGCATTATCGGCGGAACAATTTGCTAGAGATATTGCTCATTTCCGTATTACTTATCATCAGGAAGCGATGCTTGGTGAGACAATCACGATATTGGCCGGAACGAATAACGACCAGCATGGTTGGATCAGCAGCAGGACAGCGGATGACCGGATATTATTTGAGGCGGAGCTGGAGTTTAAAGCTTAGAAGTCTCATGAAAATACAGAAGAAGTGCCTGGGGAAATCGAACCCAGGCACTTCTTCTTGTTCATTATGAGTGTACTCTCATGTATTCCAAATTACGATCGACTAGTTGCACTCTTTGCTGCACGCAAGCGTAAGAGCGGAGCGGATCTTCAGGGGTATTCATGCAGTAATCGAGCAGTTGTTCTACTGAGGTTGTCACTACATGAATCCGGGTATCAGAGGAAGCATAGTAAATAAATACATCTCCATTCTCTCTGGCGATGACGCCGTTGCAGAATACAACATTGGAGACGTCTCCAACTCGTTCCTCGCCTTGTGGGGCGATAAAGTGCCCGCCTGGGCGATGAGTAACTTTATAAGGTTCCTCTAGATCTGATAGGAACGCATAGAGAACATATCTTAGCCCGGCAGCGGTGCCACGGACGCCGTGTGCAATGTGTAGCCAGCCTTTGTCTGTCTTGATCGGGGCTGGGCCTTGGCCGTTCTTGACCTCTTTGATCGTATGATAACAGCGTTCATCAATGATCAATTCCTCATCGATGCTGGCATTCTCTATAGATCCAGACAATCCCCAGCCGATTCCACCGCCAGATCCGGCGCTGATGAAGCCGTCCTGTGGCCGGGTATAGAAGGCGTATTTGCCATCGATGAATTCCGGATGGAGCACGACATTTCTTTGCTGCGGAGATTTGGATCTAAGATCGGCCAGACGCTCCCAGGTGATCAGATCCTTGGTCCGGGCGATTCCACATTGTGCGACAGCACTAGATAGATCTCCGGCAGAGGAGTCAGGATCCTTGCGCTCGGTACAGAACAGGCCATAAACCCAACCATCCTCATGTTGAACTAGACGCATATCATAGACGTTCGTATCAGGATCTTCGGTCTCTGGCATGACGACCGGGTGATCCCAGAAACGGAAGTTGTCGATCCCGTTCTCACTTTCGGCTACGGCGAAGAAGGATTTGCGGTCATAGCCTTCCACGCGTGCAACTAGATAGTATTTTTCATTCAGATAGATGGCTCCCGGGTTGAGAACCGCATTAATCCCGAGTCTTTCCGCGAAGAATGGGTTAGTGGTCGGGTTGAAATCATATTTCCAGATAAGCGGAGCGTGCTCTGCAGTTAATACCGGATATTTATAGCGATCATAGATTCCGTTTCCGTAAGGGAGCTTCTCATTGGTACGGGTGATTAGATCTTCATAGTGCTCAGCAATCGCTCGCTTTCTATCTTCGAACAGGTTCATATTTATTCCTCCTATTTTAGGCGCTTCAGCATTTCCAGACATGCCCTGCTATTATGGTAGGGACATTTCCATGCGCTAACCTTCGGTCCATGGGGGAGAGGTGTTCCGTCTGAACTGACACCCCAATACCACTCACCATAGGTACGATCTATAAGATATTTCTGAATGAATTCCCACGAGTGCCGCGCCGCTTGTTTGAATTTCTGCTCGCCAGTCAATTGGTAAGCATTGAAGAATCCGACCACCGCTTCAGCCTGCGGCCACCAATCTTTGTTGGTGTCAGTTACGCCGTCCGGATTAGCCTCGTTCCAGATTCCTCCGTCATTGTCCACCCCTGTCTCCAATACTGCAGCCGCCATGGCAACAGCCGTCTGCTTGACCTCATTGAGCAATTTATGATCTCCCAGCACTTCCGCTGCTTCGACAAGGAGCCAGCTTCCCTCGATGTCATGGCCATAGGAGATGTGCTCACCCTTTACATTCCAGGCTTCATCGAAGAATAGATTGAAACGGGCCTGATGTGAATCGATAATATGCTTCATAGTGACCTGTATCAGTTCAGTCAAGCTTGTGGTTAGTATGGGTGATGGCCATATTCTGTACAGATTGGTGTATGCTTCAAGGACGTGAAGATGGGTATTCATTGACTTCTTCTCATTCAGATCTTTGCGACTGAGACTTAGATGATCTGTCTCTTTCCAGTTACGGGACAGAGCTTCTACATAACCTTTGTATGCGCTGTCATAACTGTGCTTCTCCATGAGATGATAGGTGGTAATAGATAAGTCCAGAGCGGCTTGGCGCTTCGTAGCCAAATAATATTCGGACAAAGCGTATATGGCGAAGGCTTGCCCGTAGATCTGCTTTTTATCGTTACTGGGACGGCCTTGATAATCAACCATCCAAAAGAAACCGCCGTAGGTCTGATCCAAAAAATAATCAGTCAAATATTGATAGGCACGGTCAGCAATTTCAAGGTACAAGGGGACCTGTAAAGCACGGTATGCTGCAGCGAATGTCCACAGAATACGTGTGTTCAGGACTAGCCCTTTATGAGCGTGGGGGATCAGCTTCATGGGCTGTTCAATAGCACCATAGAAGCCCCCATTGACGTGATCGATACTATGCTCGCTCCAGAACTTCAGGATGTTGTCTTGCAGTTCCTGCTGCAATTGTAAGTTCCATTGTTCTATGCTCATCGTATTTTGCACCTCCTTTGTTGGATTCACGATCTTTAGGGAGTTTCCGGCGAATGACAGATAAAGCAGAATCGTTTGTTACATGAAAATGCTCTTAAAACAGCGATTGTTATCATTTGTTATATAACAATATAACAAAGTTAATATCTTACATCTAATATAAAACGACTACTTGCTTATTTCAATAGTGATTCTCGCTCCTTGAAGTAAATATTTGTTAGCATCCAACGGATATAGAAAAACCGCCGTAATCACGGCGGTCAGTTAGCAAAAAATAGCGATACCCAGTTTCGTTAGAGATGACTATATGTAGAACCATTGGTATCTCGAAAATCTGCCTGCCAAATTACGGCGGTTATTTTTGTGGGTATGTGGTAGCTAAGCAGCTTTTACAATTGCCTAATTGCTGTCTGACCTTGTAACTGATATAATAAATTGATTGTACTCAAAAGGATTTTGTGGTGGGGGTAAGGATGACAGATATTAAGCTTCGACAACAAAAAATTCGTAATTTCAGTATCATTGCACATATAGACCATGGGAAATCGACATTAGCTGACCGGATTCTCGAATATACCGGTGCGCTCTCCTCTCGCGAAATGCAGGAGCAGGTGCTCGATAATATGGATCTGGAACGGGAGCGCGGCATTACGATTAAGCTGCAGGCTGTTCGCTTGGCTTATAAGGCTGATGACGGTGAGGAATACATCTTGAACCTGATAGACACCCCGGGGCACGTGGACTTTACGTATGAAGTATCTCGTAGTCTTGCGGCTTGTGAAGGCGCTCTGCTTGTCGTGGATGCGGCACAGGGGATTGAAGCGCAGACACTGGCTAACGTGTATTTGGCTCTCGATAATGATCTGGAGATTCTGCCGGTAATCAACAAGATTGACTTGCCAAGTGCAGACCCGGATCGTGTGAAGGAAGAAATTGAAGAAGTGATCGGACTCGATGCTAGTGAGGCTGTTCATGCCTCTGCAAAAGCGGGCATCGGGATCAAGGAAATTCTGGAGCAAGTTGTGCAGAAGGTACCGGCGCCGACAGGTGACCCGGATCAGCCTCTTAAGGCTCTGATTTTTGACTCGCACTATGATCCATACAAGGGTGTTATCGTCTATGTGCGCGTCGTGGACGGTCATATTAAGCCAGGCTCCAAAATTAAAATGATGGCTACCGATAAAGTGTTTGAGGTTATTGAAGTAGGTGCCTTCAAACCGCGTCTGACCATTGTTGATGAATTAAATGTAGGCGATGTTGGATTTATCGTCGCCGGGATCAAGAATGTCGGGGATACTCGGGTCGGGGATACGGTAACGGAGGCTAAGAATCCTACTTTGGAGCCGTTGCCTGGTTATCGTAAGATCAATCCAATGGTGTTCTGTGGTCTCTATCCGATCGAATCTTCGGATTATAACGACCTTCGTGAGGCACTGGAGAAGCTGCAGCTGAACGATGCATCGCTTAGCTTCGAACCGGAGACTTCCAGCGCTCTCGGCTTCGGCTTCCGCTGCGGATTCCTTGGTCTGCTGCATATGGACGTTATTCAGGAACGGATTGAGCGTGAATTCAACATTCCGTTGATTACAACGGCACCGAGCGTTATTTATCATATTACGCTAACCAATGGCGAGATGATTACGATCGATAACCCGTCTAACTATCCGGAAGTCGGCAAGATTGAATATGTAGAAGAGCCTTATGTTAAAGCGGCGATCATCGTACCGAATGATTTCGTGGGTACCGTAATGGAGCTCTGCCAAACCAAGCGCGGTGAATTCGTCAATATGGAGTATCTCGATACAACCCGTGTTACGATTACGTATCAGATCCCGCTCTCGGAGATCGTATACGATTTCTTCGATCAATTGAAATCGAGCACGAAAGGCTACGCCTCCTTCGATTACGAAATTTCAGGCTACCGCAAATCCAATCTGGTTAAGATGGATATCCTGCTTAATGGCGAACAGGTCGATGCGCTTTCCTTCATTGTTCACCGCGACAAGGCGTATCATCGCGGCCGGATCATCTGCGAGAAACTGCGTGAGCTAATTCCGCGGCAAATGTTCGAGGTGCCGATTCAGGCTTCGATCGGTACGAAGATCATCTCGCGCGAGACAGTTAAAGCGATGCGTAAGAACGTACTTGCCAAGTGTTACGGCGGTGACATCTCGCGGAAGCGGAAGCTGCTTGAGAAGCAAAAAGAAGGCAAGAAGCGGATGAAGCAAGTTGGTAGTGTTGAAGTACCGCAGGAAGCGTTTATGGCTGTACTCAAGATTGATGATAAATAGAAGAGATATCTTCAATAAGGGAAGCCTTCGGGCTTTCCTTTTGACTATTAGAGAGTATTAAGAGAGGGTTCAAAAAGTTCGGTTTTCAGCACCGAGAAGGTTGGATGAAGCTAGGGTCCGAGGAGCGGAGCGTACGTAGTTTGTACGTGAGCACCGGAGGACCCGGCTGAATTCAAGATTCGATGCCGAATTGCTTCTTGATTTACTTCGTGATCAAAAGCGGACTTTTTGAACTACATATATAAGGAGGCATTGCCGTGAACCATATGTTAAATAATGAAGGACAGGGAATGCCTGAACAGGAGATTGATACGAGATCGTCCGCTCCGAAGGCGGTCTATATCCATATTCCCTTCTGCACGAATAAATGCTTCTACTGTGATTTCAATTCTTACGTGTTGAAGGACCAGCCGGTGATGGACTACTTACGGGCGTTGGATCATGAAATGGAGCTTACGGTTAGAGATACACCTCCGGGGGAAATTCGCAGCATCTTTGTTGGCGGAGGTACACCTACCGTATTGAACCCGCAGGAGATGGAGTTCTTCCTTGCTTCAGTACGCAAGCATTTTCCAAACTTTGCATCGGATATTGAGTTCTCGATGGAAGCTAACCCGGGGACGACCGATCTGGAGAAACTCAAGGTGATGCGAGAAGGCGGCGTGAATCGGGTCAGCTTTGGGGTGCAGGCGTTCCAGAATGAACTATTATCAGGGATTGGTCGTATTCATAATACCGATGATGTGTACCGCAGCCTGGAGAATGCTCATAAAGCGGGTTTGCATAATCTCTCGATCGATCTGATGTTCGGCCTGCCGAATCAGACTGTGGAAATGCTCGATTATAGTGTGCAACGAGCACTTGAACTGGGTCTACCGCATTATTCCATCTATAGCTTGAAGGTAGAAGAGAATACGCTATTCCATACATTGTATAGGAAGAATCAGCTTCCACTTCCGGACGAAGAGGACGAGCTGAAGATGTATTTATTGCTGATGGAACGGATGAAGGAAGCGGGATATAAGCAGTATGAGATCAGCAATTTCGCCAAGCCGGGCTTTGAGAGCCGCCACAATATTACGTATTGGCGCAATGAGGATTATTACGGCTTTGGTGCCGGAGCACATGGGTATGTAGGGCATCAGCGCCATATCAATATCAAGGGAGTTAATCCATACGTAGAAGCGGCGACTACACGGCTTCCGCGTCTGGAGCAATTTACGGTACCACGCGAGGAAGCGATGGAGGATTTCATGATGGTCGGCCTTCGAGTGCTCGATGGGATACGTAATGCAGACTTTGAAGCCCAATTCGCTGTAAAACTTGAGGATATGTTCGGCAGCCATTTACGCAAGATGGTGGATTCGGGATTGCTTGAGCAGCATGAGGATAAGGGCGGTTATCGACTTAGTGAAAAAGGAATTTTGTTCGGTAATGAGGTGTTCGCTGAATTTATCGACACGATCACTGAATCTAAATAAATATAAGCTCAACTAAAGAACAAAGGTGTCGTCTTATAAGCGATTTCCTTTGTTCTTTCATTATATATAGGCCTAATACATCGTTGCTGCTGAATAGAACGAATTTTCTCTCTTGAAGTTTTATACGTCCTGATGTATATTTATTCGTATTAAATATTGGAAATTGGGATTTAAGGGGGAGAACCTATGCCAGCCGTTGCGGTAAGCAGAAGAGCAAAACTTGAAGATGTAGAGCAGTTATACTTACTAATTGATGATTATGCACGCAAAGGAATTATGCTGCCGCGCTCCCGTAAAGTACTGGAACGGCTGATTGATGATTTCGTGGTAACCGAGGTGGATGGATTAGTCGTTGGCTGTGGATCGCTCTGTAAATTGGGCGAGGAACTGGTAGAGATCCGTTCACTCGGTATTGCAGAAGGTTATAAGGGCCAGGGGCTTGGATCGATGCTTGTCAAGCAATTGGTAGAAGAAGCGAGAGCACAGGGGATCCCGAAGGTTATGGCTTTGACTTATGAGGTTTCCTTCTTTCTGAAAAATGACTTCAACGTTGTAGAGAAAGAAATTTTTCCAGAGAAAGTATGGACCGATTGCGTTAATTGTTCCAAGCAGCATGCTTGCGATGAAATAGCAGTGCTCAAGATACTGGACTGACTTGACAATCGTCAGGTTGGTTTGGTATTTTTGTAGTAGGGTTTAGCACTCGTCTCTATCGAGTGCTAACGAGCTAATCAAAATCTTGGATCTAGGAGGGATTTCCATGTTGACGGAACGCCAGAGAATGATTTTGAATGCTATAGTGGATGACTATGT
>DASYFA010000044.1:0-8826 GCA_036498705.1 Paenibacillus sp. | reverse complement strand
AACAAACATTAAATCTGCGTCTTGCTGTAAAATAACATATCTCATCGAAGGCATCATAATAATCTCCTTTGTCCTGTCATTACTACTTGACAGTGTAGCGTAAGAAGAAGTTAAAATTCAAGTACAATCGGCCGTATCATAGGCAGAATCATTCGGCGTGGTATGATAGAATCGGATGGATCACTTAAGTAAGAGGAGAAATTGCAACTATGGACGATAATCAGCTTCAGGCCTGGGTCGAGGCGATTTCATTACACAGCTTTGGCGTTCCTTTTCGCCACCAAGCTACATTTAATCAGCGTCTAAGAACAACAGGTGGGCGCTATTTTCTGAAGAGCCATAACATTGAAATCAATCCAGCACAATTGCAAACCTACGGTAGGGAAGAGACAGAGAAGATTATTAAGCACGAGCTGTGCCATTATCATCTTCACTTGACCGGTCGGGGTTACCGTCATCGTGATCCTGAGTTCAAGGCACTGCTGCAAAAGGTTGATGGAAGCCGTTATTGCCAGTCACTTCCGGGGAGCGCGAAGCGGAGAAGCTTGCCCTACCGGTATAAATTAATCTGTGCCCGTTGCGGGATGGAATATATGCGTAAACGTAAGGTCGATCCAGCACGATATCGCTGCGGTAGATGTTCAGGTGCCCTGAAGCTGCATAGGATATAGGATTATAGATTTATATGTTATACTGAAGGCATAAAAGCAGGAGGAGTGATAGTTGTATGGCGACATCGAAGGCGAAGAAATTCCGGCAGAAATGCGAAAGGGAAGGAAAACGTAATCCGGAGATGGAACGGAGTCCGTTCGCACTTGTGGATATGAGGACTAGACGAACGAAGAGCAAGCTGGAGCAATTGAACAGGAATAAACATAAGAACCATCGTTCCTATTATGGAGAAGATGGTTCTTTTTATTTGGACTTTGTTTCCGCATTATGAAAAAGGGTGAAGAATAATTCGAACCGCTCACGATCATCCTCGCCGGAAGCTTTGTCATGTTGTTCACAGAACTCGCTGATCATCGCAAACAAATCTTCAACTTCCTTCTCCGTTAAATAAACATTTGTATTTGTAAGATTCCCCTTCGGTCTGCCGGTGGCGGAAACTTGCAAGAAGCGCTTCTTATTATCGTCATATAAGTTCGAGATGAGCTTCTCGGTTTCGGATTGAAAAACCTGCTGTATCTTCGCATCGGCTCCACTTTTATTAATAATGACTTGCCCCTTAAAGGGTTCATAATATTTAGCCGTAATCCCATTAATCAGTTTGGTATCCACTAATTGCAGAATACCGATGCTTTCCAGCTTCTTGGCGTGATAGTACACTTTGGCGGGCACTTCATGGAGAGCATCGGCTACCTCTTTTATCGTTGCAGGTCGATTGAAATTTTGAAATTCATTTACGATCTGAATGCGATAGGGATCGGAATAGATCCGGACCTCTTCCAAAGTTTTGAGTTTGAGTTCCTTCTTCACAGTGTTCCTCCCGAATCATTATGCATTGAAAATGCTGCTTTATTTAGTATAACTCATGCAAGGGAAAGCACAAGACGGGAAGATTATATTAAATTTGCCGGAAGCTCTTCTGTGTCAATAAGTAGAAGAACGGCAGAATCATCAATAAACCGAAGATAAGGAATAGTATATCTACCTTTATCCATCCCCCCAGAATGCCTGCTAAAGAACCTCCAATCGGTACTGCAATCGTGCAAACCATGCCATAAATGGCTCCAACTCTTCCGAGCAGTTCCTTCGGTACCGTCTCCATAAAATAAGTGGACGATGGAGTACTCACAAGCGAGACTGAAAGTCCCATGCAAAAGGTAATTACAATTACGAAATAGATTGAGTTTATGTGAACTAAGGTGGGTAAGTATAACAGTGCGTAACTTAGTCCTAGCATCGAATAGCCTATCAGGATAAGCCGGCTCTTTTTGAATTTTATACCTTTCCGACTGATCCATAATGCACTTACGATCATGCCGCTGATCATACCGATTCCTAGCATACTGAGCCCTTGCGGACCGGATTTAAGAATATCTGCCACATATACTGGAGTCAGTACATTATAAGGAGCAAGGCATAGATTTGTATAAGCGGCTACTGAAACGATCGTGATAATGAGTCGATTCGAAGCCAAGAACTTAAGTCCGACCTTGATATCTTGGATAAAAGATTGGGAACCTGCTGGTTCATCTTTATTAGATGAGACTGTTTCTTCTTTACTAAGGCGGATAAATGCTATAAGTGCAGTAGCAATAAAGAAGGTGATTCCGTTGATAAGTATCGCTCCGGAAATCCCTGTAAGGGCAATAATACCGCCTGCAATAGCGAGACCGGCCAGTTCGGCTGTTCTTGTTGCGGAAGTGCTGAGAGAGTTGGCGCTCAGCAATTTTTCTTTGGGAAGCAGATTTGGAACGAGTGCCATTTCAGCGGGATAGGAGAAGCATTCAATGGTGGCGATGAAGAAGGTTAGAACATAGAGATGCCAAGGCAGTAACCACCCCAACCAATACAGCAATGCTGTGAAAATGACAAGTGAGCCGCGTAGTGAGTAGGTGACAAGGAGAACATTTCGCTTCGACCAACGGTCCACCAGGGCTCCTGAGAAGAAATTGATTAAAATCCCCGGTACAAAATGAAGAGCGAACAGAGTCCCCATCATAATTTCCGATCCAGTCAGCATATATACCATCCAGCTGTAAGCGATCGAGTCGATTGAATCACCGAGGTGGGATATAACTCTGGCAATGAGTAAGAAGAGGAATGACTTGTATGCAAATAGGCTGGAGAGTTTTTTTTCTTTACTTAAGGTACCTTCAGTCATGACTTTAGACGTAGCTTCTGACATAGACATCAACACTTCAATAAAATATTTTACTCGTTCAACTTTGCTTAACGTTAAAATTATTTTGACGTTGATTTCATTATATCCATGATCTGGAATTTGGCAAGAGGAAAGTGAGCCTAAATCGAACTTTTTTTACGAGACTTGTCCGCTTCTTATATATTGACTTTCTGATGAAAGCGTATTAGAATTAATTTTATTCTGATAGTTGTTTTCGTTCCCTGATAGCTCAGTTGGTAGAGCACTCGACTGTTAATCGAGTTGTCACAGGTTCGAGTCCTGTTCGGGGAGCCATTTTCTTGGAGAGATACCCAAGTGGCTATAAGGGGACCCTCTGCTAAGGGGTTAGACTGCGTAAGCGGTGCGAGGGTTCGAATCCCTCTCTCTCCGTTTGAATACAACGTCAAGAAGCTCCCGCGCGAAAGCGTCGGGAGTTTTTTTTCTTCTTATGGGGAGAAGTTCAAGAAAGGATGCTTATACAGTTATCTTCAAATCTAGCGAAATGAAAATAAAAATAAAAAACTTCTTGCCATGATTATTTTTTTTTGCTATACTCAATCTTGTCGCTGCTTTTGGCAGAAAAATAAATATGGCCCGTTGGTCAAGGGGTTAAGACACCTCCCTTTCACGGAGGTAACAGGGGTTCGAATCCCCTACGGGTCACCATAATATGCGGTAGTGGTGGAATGGCAGACACGCTATCTTGAGGGGGTAGTGGGCGTACGCTCGTGGAGGTTCGAGTCCTCTCTACCGCATAAGACAAGAAGCACTCGCGAATAGCGAGTGCTTCTTTTGTTGTACGCTTAGTGCTGATCTACCAATTATTTACCGCATGCTCCATGAAAGCCATCATATCTTTTACCTCGATTATCGTTCCATCGTCCAAGACTGCTTTGCCGGTGAAACGGCCAAAAATCTGATGGCAGCTGTTGTTAACGAACAACATTTTGGACTCGGTGTAGCGGTCGAATACCGGTTCAAAGTGCATTTCAAAACGACTGTCGTCGCTAGTAAAAGTTTTGGGAGACATATAGCCTCCTGTGGCAAAATCGACATATACCTGGCTCAGTTTATGGGTAGTTCCATTGTAGAATAGTATATTTTCAGTAGCAGCCTCTGTATTGCCGAATCCATAGCCGATGTTGAAGCCAAACCGTTTGCCGTCTACCCAGGTGCTTCCGTTACCCCAATACCACTCATGGCTGAATGGCCATACGCCGCGTCCCCAGTCGAGGAGTCCGAAGGCTGTATTCGGTTCGAAAGATATGATCTTGTCACCCATGGTTATCGTTCCGCTAGCCGGCATGCAGTTGATTTTATGATTGTAATAAAAATGCCTTGGATTATCATGAAATGGCGTGGCGATGACCAGCGACTCCAAATCGGGCTGGACCAGTTCGATATCAATCTCCATGTTATGCGCTACTTTTGGGTTGTTGGTTTTACAGCGAAGGCGACGCCCACCGGTAAACACTTCAAACTGTATATCGATGTTTTTTCGACTGACGGTTAGATCGCCATGTTCGGCTGATTCCGGCATGTTTAATCGGTTGAAAGGGAGGATGAGCATATCGGTAACGAAGTAGGTATGTTTATTTATTAAATCAATCAGCATCACCGATACTTGACCAGCATAGGAGGCATGCCCAATCGTTAGCTGCAAACAGAACTCGTCATTGGACACCTGATAGAAATCCCACTCTTTGATACGCCACGGAGCCGCTTTGATTTGGCCGCGGTTATAGCGCATGACCGCCTTGGTGGAATAGCCTTTCTGCATTAAGGTCCCGTCAGGATGAAGTAAATCGGAAAAGGTCGTAATACGATGATTGTTCATAGGACACTCCCTTTAATTGAGATGTATCTGCTTATGTTGAAGTCTATACATTTTTAAGATATATCACAAGATTACTTTTCGATATATTAGGAACAACCTGATTCCCTAGAAAGGAGTAAGGATGTTTTTTTATTTTTATTGGAAGTTGAGGTTCATACTGAAAGTCATTATCGCAGATAAAACGGTTTATGGTATGATATCCACATGATAATGATAACCATTCTCAATTAAAAAAGGTGGTACATGAAAGATGATCAATGCCAAACATAATCGAGCCGATCTTCAGGTTGTAATGGTCAGATTGTGGTACGCGGAAATATTTAGCCAGACCGAGTTAAATCTGGAGCAGCAGTTGGCCGTGCAAAATGCGTTAATTATAGTACTAAAGGGCGAGCTCAATCTCGAATTGGAAGGGCGCTCTGTTCATCTTAGTGAGGGAAGTGTCCGGCTATGCCCCTGCGGCAGAACATTTGGAGTGAAGAGCAGCGAGAGCGAGTTTGTAACAGCTGCCGTGTTCCATTTCAGTCTCTATCGGGCTGATGCCTCATCTAAGGAGTCTCTATCAGAAATTAGAGAGCTTGGAGATTGTGCGCAGTGGGAGAACAGCATAGGTGCAAGTCCAGTAGAGAATCTACATATGGTATGCCATAAAGTGTACAGGCATTTCCATCATAGCCAGCCGCATAAGCAATGGAGGGCTCAGCTTGATTTCGAGGAGCTGTTGTACGAGCTGGCGGCTGAGAGCAGGAATGCAGTCAAAACGGATAAAGCTCAAGCGCTTGAACGGGCCAGAACGTATGTGGAGGAACACTATGGCGAGGAACTGACGATGAATCGACTGGCTGAGATCGCTGAATTTAGTCCGAAATATTTTGCAGATATGTTCAAGAAGACATACGAACATAGTGCCATGGATTATGTAACGCAGGTAAGGATGGCTAAGGCGAAGCAGTTGATGCTCAGTTCCAGCGCATTGTTGAAGGAGATCGCTCCAATGGTAGGGTACAAGGACGAGTTCTATTTCAGTCGGAAATTTAAAAAAGAGGTAGGTCTGTCCCCTTCGGCTTACATGAAGGAGCGGAGATATAGGATCGCCTTATATGGTTCTACCTCGCTGCTCGGATATCTGACTCCACTGCAGATTATCCCCTATGCTGCCCCGTTGCATCCTAAATGGTCATCTGAGCTATATCATACACTCGGACCGGATATCCCTGTTCACCTGGATGCCTATCGGCAGAATCATAACAAAGAAGCTAATCTCGACAAGCTAGCAGGGACTCAGCCGGAGCAGATTATATGTATCCAGGGGCTGGAGCCTTGGGAGAAGCAGAGACTGGAGCAGATCGCCCCGATCTATGAACTGTCATTGGAGACAGAGGATTGGAAAGGAGAACTAATGGCGCTGGCCATGCTGTTAGACAGAAAGGCTGAGGCGGAGCGGTGGCTACAATCCTTTGAACGGAATATCATTCGCCTGCGGCTTTGGATCATCCAGTATATGCAGCCTCCGGCAGTGGTGGCGGTGCGCATCTTTGAAGATCAGCTTACACTTTATAATAGCCAAGCTGTGAATGAAGTGCTGTATAAGCTCCTGGGCTGTGAAGTCCCCCTTCATCTGCAAGGGGAACAGTCATTTGTGCCGCTGACTGTGGATCAGTTGGCGATGATCGGGGCTGAGCATATTTTTGTTCTCGTGAGGCAGGATTCGGAGACGTTAGCCTATTGGAGAGAGCTGTCGTCCACAGCGGCATGGATGTCGCTTGAGGCGGTTAGAGAGGGGAAAATGCATCTTATTACTTCTTATCCATGGCGGGAGCATTCACCGGCTGCAATGAAGCAAATGGCAGAAGCTGCAACAGCACTGTTAACCGGAAAAAGTCCATGCTAATTCGGCGATTTGTCCATGGTACATTCGACGATCCTCCTTTACTATCAATAATGATAATCATTATCAATTGAGGCGAGAGTCGTCGAAGGGAGAAGCTAGAAAAAATATGAAAAGATACAATATGTTATTAGGGGTAATTCTGGCGTTAACCGTAGTCCTATCGGCCTGCGGCAAGGAGAATTCGTCCACGGAGTCTCCAGCAACGCATAATTCTAACCAAACCGCCGCACAGCAGCCTGCGGAAGCAGGACAGCCGGCATCATCGGATACTAGAGTCATTAAATACCTGGATCAGGAATACACACTTCCGCCCAAGGTTGAACGGATCGTTATTACTGGTGCAGTTGAAGCGATGGAGGATTCGATTGTGTTGGATGTGAAGCCGGTCGGTGCCATTTCATTCTCTGGCAAGTTCCCGTCATTATTCGAGTCAGTTACTTCAGAAGCGAAGTCTGTTGGTGAGAAGATGGAGCCGAACTTTGAGACGATTTTGTCCCTTCAGCCGGATGTCATCCTGACTTCGACTAAGTTCAAACCGGAGGTCAATGAGAAGCTGGAGAAAATTGCTCCGACCATCCCTTATTCTCATATATCTACGAATTGGGAAGCAAATCTGAGACTGCTTGGAGAGCTTAGCGGCAAAGAGGAGCAGGCTGAGCAGGAAATCGCCAAATACAAGTCAGATCTGGATGCAGCCAAGTCGCAAATTGGAGATAGTCTGAAGGACAAGAAGGTCGTAGCGGTACGAATCCGCGGCGGGGAAGTATACATTTATCCGGCAGGGGTATTCTTCAACCCGGTATTGTATGAGGATCTCGGTATGGCTGTTCCAGCAGAAGTACAAGCTGCTAAGGCTCAGGAGCTGATCTCGAAAGAGAAGCTCGCGGAGATGAATCCGGATTATCTGTTTATCCAATTCTCGCCGGACGAGAACCAGGACACGCCAAAAGCACTAGATGATTTCAAGCAAGATCCGATCATGAAAAGCCTGAATGCGTTTAAGAATGATAAAGTGTTCGTGAACATCGTGGATCCGCTTGCTCAAGGGGGAACGGCTTACAGCAAGATTGAGTTCCTGAAAGCTGCAGTTGCTAATCTGACTAAGTAAAATATATTACAGTTTAATATAAGGCGTGTTGACGATGCGGTTAAAACGAACGCTGCCGGTGGCCATTCTCGGAATGGCCCCGGCAGTCATTGTATTATTGATCCTTGCTTCAATTCTATATGGGGCCAAGAATATTACGGCGGCCGAGGTATGGAACTCGATCGTTGCCTTTGATCCAGACAATGTGGATCATCAGATTATTATGAGTTCCCGTCTTCCGCGTGTTGTAGGGGCGATGCTAATCGGAGCATTCCTGGCTGTCTCTGGAGCCCTCATGCAGGGAATGACGCGGAATTATCTCGCTTCCCCCTCGATTATGGGGGTATCGGATGGCTCCGTATTTGCGGTTACGCTATGCATGGTGTTTTTACCGAATGCTAGCCCGAATTTATATATCACCAGTTCGCTCATTGGCTCTGCCTTGGGAACAGCTATCGTCTTTGGGCTAGCCTGGCTTATTCCTAATGGACTAAGTCCGGTCAAATTAGCGATTCTCGGTTCGATCATTGGTACCTTTCTTAGTGGAACGGCTCATGCGATGTCGACGTATTTCCAAGTCTCGCAAAATCTCAGCTTTTGGTATAATGCCAGATTGCATCAGATGGACCCAGAAATGATTAAGCTCAGCATCCCATTTGCACTCGTCGGTTTGACGTTGGCGATACTGATCTCCAGGTATATCTCAGCGCTTGCTCTAGGGGAAGAGGTGGCTCAAGGGCTGGGTATTCGTACCTGGGTCATCAAGGCATTGGCTATTCTTGCGACCGTGCTGTTGACCGGAGTTTCTGTAGCACTGGCTGGGAAAATCGCCTTCATCGGCCTGATCATTCCTCATATTGCTCGTTTCCTCACGGGTGCCGATTATCGCTGGGTCATTCCGGTCTCCGGGGTACTCGGTGGCATTTTCCTGGCAACATGCGACATTGCAGCCCGTTTCATTAACTATCCATTTGAAACTCCAGTAGGAGTAGTCACCTCTTTGATCGGTGTGCCATTTTTCCTGTATCTGATCAAGACAAAGGGAGGGGCGCACCATGAATAATTTAACCCAGCGAAGATTCTGGAGAGTAATAGCCATCTGTATTCTGCTTGCCATTATGTCTGCTTATCTTAGCTTGACTAACGGTACATTCGACATG
>DASYFA010000043.1:0-4037 GCA_036498705.1 Paenibacillus sp. | reverse complement strand
GATTGCACGCTTGCTGATTTGATTCATGCCGCCAAGGTTGCGGGCGCACATGACTTCATTGAGAAGCTCCCCGACGGGTACGATACCATTGTTGGCACGGGTGGACATAATCTGTCAGGCGGCGAGAAGCAGAGACTTAGCATTGCCAGAGCCATTCTGCACAATCCGAAAATACTGATTCTGGATGAGGCCACAGCTTCGCTAGATACCAAGACGGAACTGCAAATTCAGGAGGCGCTTGACACGCTAGTACGGGGAAGAACGACGATCGCGATTGCGCACCGCTTGTCCACGCTAAGGAATGCCGATTATCTGGTCGTTCTAGAACACGGGACGATTGTGGAAGAAGGGACTCATGAACAACTGATGAAGAAGGAAGGGGCCTATCACAGCCTGGTAAGGAAACATGACGAAGCGCTGAAGATGAAAGAGGTGATTATGGTATGAGTAAGTACGATGTCGACAGTGCGCAAGCTCCGCAACATAACGGCAGTGCTGATCTGGCTCAGGCTGCCCAAATTCGTTATTTATCTGCAGGGGATGTAGTGTTTACACGGACGGAAGGCCATATGTTGAACGTCAAAATTGGGACTGGAGAATATCCCGGAGTTTATATCCACTGCTCCTTTCCTCATACGAATAAACGAATCTATTTATCGATCAGAACGGTAGATAATGAAGAGATCGGAATGATCCGCTCTCTGGATGATTTTCCGGAGGAGACGCAGCGGCTGCTGGAAGAACAGGTTCAGCTGCGGTATTTTGCCCCCGAGATCACAAAAGTGTTGTCGGTGAAGGAGGAATTCGGTTACTCCTATTGGGAAGCGGAGACTTCTTCGGGGCTTTGCCGATTTACGGTCCGCGAAGGCGGAGGGAATGTCAAGCTGATGAACGCGAACAGGCTGTTGATCGTGGATGTGGATGGCAATCGATTTATCATCCCTTACCTGGATCGATTAAGCGACAAGGAATTCAAAATGGTCGAAGTATGCATGTAGTGTCACTTCGTGATCAAAAGCGACCATTACGGCATCTGTCGATAAAGGGAGGTACCCATGAATCTTAACTTTACACTGCCCGAGCTCGATCTCCATGCGGCCAAACAGGCTGTTGGCGAAACCATCCGCTATTGTGTGCCGGCCGATCTTACGCTCGGCGGGAAACGGGCAGAAAACTACTTCGTAATCGGGGAACAGAAATGGGCCTTGCTGGAGAAGGGTGCTGTAATAGAAAGCCGCTTCATTGCGGATGCTGGGTCGTACAAAGTGGTTCCGCTGATCGGCAGCGCTACTCTTGAGGGGGAAGAGGCCGGAAGCAAGTTTATTCTAACAAGACTGTCCATGAAGCACGCGGCAAGATACGGATATATTGCACAAATTTTGAATGATATGTCCAGACAGCGAAAAATCCGGATTTATAACGATGAAGAGGAGCCGGTCTGCGCGAACTGCGGTGGTTCGCTCATTCGCGGAACGAGGGTGTGTCCGAATTGCATGAATAAGGCTGCTGCATTCAAACGGCTACTTTCGGTTTCTCTCACCCATTACAAGACATTTGCCGTAGGGTTCACGGCCATCCTTGCGGCTGCAGCTGTATCCATGCTGGGACCTTATTTTCAAAAACTGTTGGTCAATTCGGCGCTGCAGCCTCCGGCGGGCGAAACACCCAATATGCAGGTGTTCATTATAGCCATAGCAGGTTTGTTACTGGTATTGGTTGGAGGGGAAGGGCTTGGCATCGTGAAAGGCCGGATCATGGCCAAAGCCAGCTCGGAAATAGCGGCAGACTTGCGTAAGCTAGTGTATGAACGGATTCAGAGCTTATCGCTCGGTTTTTTGACTACACAGCGTGCCGGGGATATCATGAACCGGATTACTTCGGATACGGACCGGATCCGCAACTTGTTGCAGGAGCTGTTCACAACAGCGGTGTATCAGCTCATCATCCTGGTATCGGCAAGCGTACTGCTCTTTACCGCCGATTGGCGGCTTGCGTTAGTGGTACTACTGCCGGCTCCGTTTGTCGCTTACCTGCAGAGATACATCTGGAAGGGTGTGTTATGGAAGCTGTTCCACAAGCAGTGGAGGGTTTATGACAAGGCAAATTCCTATCTCCATGACGTGCTGAGCGGCATTCGCGTCGTCAAAGCCTTTGGCAAAGAGGAGCGGGAGGTCAAGCGGTTCAGGGAATACAACAGCGAGTTCGCGGTCGCGACCTTTAAATCGGAGAAGGTGTTCAGCATTATGCAGCCGATTTCCACCTACCTAATCCAGTTGGGGCAGTACCTTGTGCTCCTTATAGGCTGCTACATGATTATCGGGAAAGAAATGACTCTGGGCGAGCTGGTTCAATTTAGCGGATACGCTGCCATGATCTACGGGCCGATCTCTTGGCTGATGTTTCTGCCCAGATGGCTGTCCGATGCGGTCATCTCCATTGAACGGATCTTCTCGGTGATTGACGAGCAGCCAGAGGTCATTGATACGGATTCCTCTGTCAAGCATTCCATTCAAGGAAAGATCACGTTCCGTGATGTTGTTTTTGGTTATAAGTCTTACGAGCCTGTTCTGAAAGAGATCAGCTTTGAGGTCAAGCCAGGAGAAATGATTGGCCTTGTTGGCCACTCGGGGTCGGGGAAGTCGACGCTCATTAATCTGGTTTCCCGTTTCTATGATGTGAATGAAGGAGAGATATTGATCGACGGGGTGGATATCCGCCAGATCGAACAGGCTCATTTGCGCTCTCAAATCGGCGTCGTTCTGCAGGAAACCTTTCTCTTTAGTGGAACGATTCTGGACAATATCCGTTATTCCAAACCGGACGCCACGTATGAGGAGGTGCTTGAGGCGGCAAAGATCGCCAATGCGCATGATTTTATCATTCGGATGCCTGACGGATACGACACGCGGCTCGATGAGAACGGCGGCAATCTGTCCGGAGGTGAGAGGCAGCGACTGGCGATTGCTCGGGCGGTGCTGAATGATCCGCGCATTTTGATCCTTGATGAGGCTACGGCTTCGCTCGATATTGATACGGAGACCTCGATTCAGGAAGCACTGCGCCGAGTGACACGGAGCCGTACAACCTTGGCGATTGCCCACCGTCTCTCTACGCTCCGTCATGCCGATAGGCTAATCGTCCTCAATAAAGGCGAAATTGCCGAGATTGGGACCCATACAGAGCTGGTCGAGAAGAAAGGGATCTATTATAGTTTGATTACGGCGCAGCGAAATATGGCAAAGCAGAAATCGGAGATTGTTGTTGAGCCTGCAGGGTAGAAATTTAGATACGGATATGCGATATTTAAGCCAGATTATAAAGGACACCATCGAGGTGTCCTTTTTCACGATCTACTGGAGGGGACTCGCAGGATTGGATAGAAGAAGGTACCATAAAGTCATGATCGGAATAATTATTCGAAAGGCTGTAACCTTTCCGTTATTGGATCGTGGTTAGGTTGAGGGGATAAATGATGAAGCATAACACACTTGAAAGTGTGTACCGGAAATATATGCCGGATCTATACCGATATTTACGAACCCTGTGCGGAGATGATGCTGGTGCCGCAGAGGATTTGGTACAGGAGACCTTTTACCGTGCCTATCTGCATCTGGAGAATTACAAGGATGAAAAGGTTAAGCCTTGGCTTTTCCGCGTGGCCTACAATGCATTTATCGATATGAAACGAAAGGAGAAGCGCAGCACCATATCATCCGAAGAATTTTTCCATCGGTTGCCCGATGATGATAGGAAGGGTCCCGAATCGGTTGTTTTGCAAAAAGAAGATCATGACGTCTTAATGGCGTGGATTGCACAGTTGCCAGAGCTGCAGAAGCAGGCATTGGTATTATACGATTTGCACCAGCTCTCATATCAGGAAAGTGCGGATGTGATGGGGATTACCTTGTCGCATTTTAAAATTCTACTATTTCGTGCGAGGCAGCAGCTAAGGAAGAACAAGGAAAGGAACGATCAGAATGACCGATGATTTCAAGCGGAAGCTTCAGGATTACAAGAATGGCACGCTGTCAGATGAA
>DASYFA010000042.1:0-3525 GCA_036498705.1 Paenibacillus sp. | reverse complement strand
CGGGATTACTCCAGTCGGCCAGGGTATCCCCGTACAGAGTCAACCGGATAAAGGAACTTCTGCTTACGATAGACTGGGAACGCCCAGTCTGAGCCAATCAGTAGACGGAATTACGGTATACGACGGGCAGGGAGACTATGTCTCCAGCGGCTGGATTGACATGCATGTGCATGCTTTTCCGGAGTTCGATCCTTACGGAGACGAAATCGATGAAATCGGTGTGAGGCAGGGTGTAACGACGATTGTCGATGCTGGAAGCTGCGGAGCGGACAGAATTAAAGACTTGGTAGAAAGCAGTCAGGAAGCGATGACTAACTTGTTCGCATTTCTGAACATTTCCCGAATCGGCCTCAAAAGAATCGACGAGCTTTCCAATCTCGAGTGGATTGACCGTGGCAAGGTACTCGCTTCGGTAGATACATTCAGTGATGTGATTGTTGGCCTCAAGGCCCGGATCAGCAGCAGTGTGGTCGGAGAGAGCGGGATCAAGCCGCTACAGAAGGCGCGGAGTCTCTCCAGTGAGACAGAGTTACCGTTAATGGTACATATCGGATCAGCTCCTCCGGATATTACGGAGGTAATTCCGTTATTAGAGCGAAAAGATATTATTACGCACTATTTAAATGGCAAGAAGAACAATTTGTTCGATGAGCATGGTCAGCCGCTCAAGGTACTGCAGGATGCGATAGCACGGGGCGTGCATCTGGATGTGGGTCATGGGACAGCGAGTTTCTCGTTCAAGGTTGCTGAAGCGGCCAAACAATATGGCATAACGCCGAATACGATTAGCACGGACATTTATCGAGGCAACCGGTTAAACGGTCCGGTGTACAGCATGGCCAATGTGCTGTCCAAATTCCTGCTGCTTGGCTATCCGCTAGAACAGATCATCGCAGCGGTTACGACGAATGCTGCAGAATGGCTGGGCCGTCCGGATCTTGGACGTATCCACATAGGAGATGCAGCTAACTTAACTCTATTTAGTCTTGATCAGGAATCCGCAATACTGACCGATTCGGAAGGTGAGCAACGGACAACGAATCAGCTCATAAAAGCCAAAGGAGTGTATACGAATGGGACATTCATTAAATGCGAAGTACGGGCTTAAGCGCGTCATCAATGCTAGCGGCCGCATGAGCATTCTTGGGGTATCCGCGCCGAGCGATACTGTAATGGAGGCGATGAAGCAAGGCGGACAGAGCTATGTGGAGATCGCCGATCTAGTGAACAAAGCAGGCGACCACATCGCTAGGATTCTGGGCTCAGAAGCAGCGGTTGTCGTCAATTCAGCGTCGAGTGGGATCGCGCTCTCTGTTGCCGGGATCGTCACGAGGGGAGAACGCCGCCAGAGCGAGCGACTCCATCAAGACCAGATTTTCCAGAATGAGATCATTATTCTTAAAGGCCATAACGTACAGTACGGTGCTCCGGTGGAGACGATGGTCTATCTAGGCGGAGGCAAGCTGGTTGAGGTCGGTTATGCCAATGAAGGCCGTGCCGAGCATATTGAGGATGCCATCTCCGAGAAGACAGCGGCTATTTTATATGTAAAATCTCACCATGCCGTGCAGAAGAACATGATCTCAGTGGAAGAGGCATGGGCGGTGGCACAGCGTAACGGAGTTCCGCTCATTGTCGATGCGGCGGCCGAGGAGGATTTGCAGAAATACGTGAAATGCTCCGATCTGGCTATTTACAGCGGATCCAAAGCGATCGAAGGTCCGACCTCAGGCATCGTAGCCGGCAGACGTACTTATATCGAATGGGTGAAGGTGCAATTGTCTGGGATTGGTCGCAGCATGAAGGTGGGGAAGGAGACGTCCTTCGGTTTGCTGCAGGCACTGGATGAATATATGGTGAAGGAAGACCACACTGAGCAGGAAAAAGAAACCCTGCAAGCTCTAATGCCACTGAACGAATTGGCCGGAGTCAAAGTTTCAATCGTACAGGATGAGGCGGGACGGGCTATTTTCCGGGCAAGGGTTCAGATAGATTCTCAACAAGCTGGCGTAACAGCCAAGGACGTAGTAGTAGGTTTGCAAAATGGAGATATTGCCGTATATACGCGGGATTACGGGGTAAGACAAGGTTATTTTGATATCGATCCGCGCCCGTTGTTAGGGGACGACATCCACGTTATTGAATCTAGAATCCGTGAATTAGCAGGAGGTAAATAAGATGGCTCTAATTGATAAGCGTTTCTATAGAGGTCGTGTGGCCCTGAACGTGCTGGCGAAGGATATTGCGAATGCAAAGGAAATTTTCGAAGCTGCTGAAGGTTATGTGCTGGTCGGCGTTCTCTCCAAGAACTATTCTTCCGTAGAAGACGCCGTTCAGGCGATGACACAATACGGTAGCGAGATTGAGGAGGCCGTGTCGATCGGTCTGGGAGCCGGGGATAACCGTCAGGCGGCTGTCGTGGCGAAAATAGCGAAGCAATACCCGGGTAGCCACATCAATCAAGTATTCCCAGCTGTAGGAGCTACGCGCGCGAACCTTGGCGATAAGGATAGCTGGATTAACAGCCTTGTCTCACCTTGTGGACGCCCGGGATTCGTCAATATTTCGACAGGCCCAATTAGTGCGGCCGGAGACGATCAGGCAATTGTAACTGTCAAATCTGCGATTGCTCTTGTTAAGGACATGGGCGGTAATGCGTTGAAATACTTCCCGATGCAGGGCCTGAGCCGTGAAGATGAATATCGCGCGGTCGCGGCAGCTTGTGCCAAAGAGGGCTTCGCACTGGAGCCGACGGGCGGTATTGATATGGATAATTTTGAAGCGATTCTATCGATTGCGCTGGAAGCTGGAGTCAAGCAGGTCATTCCGCATGTGTACTCCTCGATTATCGATAAAGAGACGGGCAATACCAATATAGAGCAAGTGCGCGAGCTGACCGCAATTATGAAGAGGCTGGCGGATCAATATGCCTAAGCGGATCGCAGCTTTTGGCGAAGTGATGATGCGGCTACAGGTTCCGGGTTATGATCTGCTATCGCAGGGAAGTACGCTCAATTATTCTTTTTCCGGGACTGGAGTTAATGTAGTGTCAGCGCTTGCCCGCTATGGGCATCAGGGGAAGCTGATTACGAGATTGCCAGAGAACGCACTTGGTGACGCCGCTGAGGCCTATTTACGCAAGCTGTGGATTGATACTTCCTTAGTTCAACGTCATGGAAAATATATCGGCCTCTACTTCCTCGAAAATGGATTCGGCGCTAGACCGAGCCGGGTGACATATACGAATCGGCTGGAGAGTAGCTTCAATACAGCTCCGGCGAATGCTTATGATTATGAGGCGATGGCTGCGGAGATCGATGCGCTGCATTTTTGCGGAATTGCGTTGGCAATGAATGATGAGGTACGGCAGCATATGATGGCTTTAGCCAAGGCTGTTAAGCAGCGCGGCGGGACAGTGATTTTCGACTGCAACTACAGGTCCTCGTTGTGGGGAGATAACGGCTATTCCAAGGCCAAACCGCATTATGAGGATATGCTTGAGCTGTCGGACATCGTGATGATGAA
>DASYFA010000041.1:0-4492 GCA_036498705.1 Paenibacillus sp. | reverse complement strand
TCGTCTCCATATATGAAGGCAGGTCGATGGTTGGATCGCTTGCACATAAGCCGAATACAACGGGCTTGTCTCTAACAACAGAC
Organism: Paenibacillus sp.; assembly: GCA_036498705.1. GTDB lineage: Bacteria > Bacillota > Bacilli > Paenibacillales > Paenibacillaceae > Fontibacillus. The sequence continues at coordinate 4,409 of DASYFA010000041.1, read as the reverse complement.
AAAATCTCTCGCGAACCAAATTCCATCACCATCTCATTGGAGTTGGCAAACGGCATCAGGCCAGCGATAGAACCTAGCCCCATCTGTCTGAAGCGCCCCGAGTTCAACGCCAGGATTAGATCAGCCCCGCCTTTCACCGCATATTTCGCAGAGATTCCCGCTCCCGTAGCCACGCCAATAATATGCTCATTCATATGAATCTGTGCATGCATATGCTCTACAATTCGCTGCCGATTGATTGTCATAATACTCCACCTCTTCCTGACTAGAACATCCTGCACCTGAATGTCCCTTCGTTCTTCTTACTTTTTATTATAAAGAAAAATCCTTACTGAGGCATTGTTCCCTCCCTACACTTTTCTCAGATACCCCGATCTCAATAAAAAAATAACCCCCCGATGCCAGGAGGTTATCCTTCTTTCCTTATGTGCTATATACCCTACTTATTTGTAGCGGAATGGGATCTTCTTGTCATTACTTGCCCTTTCCCTCGGGGACGGCGATGCACGGCAGCAGAAGAAGGGGAATGAGTTCGCCTGCTTGATTTCGAGACCAGGGAATGCTTGCGAACTCGTGAACCACTGGGAGTCTTGCGACGCTGCAACACCCGGTAATTAATCGGCAAGACCCCGATTGCAGCCAGCGTATTGGCCACCTCCGGATTTGCGAACAGAGCAAGCTCCCCCTCACGGATGTCAGTCCAGTGAGAATGTTCAATTAAAGCCTCGTCTACATAACCTGGATGACAGACGATCTCCGTTACGCCCTCTTGGAGCGACACTAAATGCTGCCGTAGACGCTGTCTCCCCTCAACACCGCCATAGGAGTCCAGCAAAATGAAATCCGTCATTCTTGGAACCTGAGAACCGCTGGGCGGATGAGAAATCTGAGATCTGCGTAGCGGAATGCCCTCATGATACGCTTTACGTGCCAGCAATTTGTAAATCGCCGGATGTTGCTGATGCAATAAATGATGCGAGTCAAGATGCGTCGGGCGCAAGCCCGTCTGGACGAAGCGGTCCCACTGTGCTGTAAGCTCTCTGGATACATCCCTTGAATCCCACTCCCGTGCAATTGCTTCGCCATGGAATGCCCCATCTTCCTTCACAAGTGAAGGGATACTGGCCGGATTGGAAACCGGCCGACCATAAGTTAGGTTGAAATGTAGACCTACACTTAAATCTGGATGGCTATGAGCCAACTGTACCGCATCATCGAAACCTGGCATATTTACTATTAAGGAGGTACTAGTAATCCCGCCCGCCTGGAAGGCTTCGATAATCCCTCGATTCACAGCCGGGGATAGGCCAAAATCATCTGCATTTATAATAACTTGTCGATTCATCTATAACATCCCTCTTCTTGAATTGACCCTGATATATATTAATAAATGCGGGATGATCCCCTAATGAAAGGGACAGATGCGTATGTTTATCGGATACTGTTCCCATGTGCATATCGTGCACGATGAGGGCTGGCAGCAAGCCGGGAGACGAGAGCCGCAAGAACAAGCAGCACACTAGCATAGGCGATCATGCCATTCCAGCCAAACTGATGGAGGAATATCCCCCCAGACCAACCGATCAAGCTTGAGCCCCCATAATAAAATAAAAGATAAAGCGACGATGCTTGAGCCTTAGACTCACGCCCTGCCGCGATTCCGACCCAGCCGCTGGCGACGGAATGTGAGGCAAAGAAGCCAAATGCAACAATGGCTACTCCCGCTATTTTCAGGAATAGAACAGAGCTCAGTGTAAGCAATACGCCAATCATTAGAATGCCAATCGCTAGAGCGATAACATGCTGCCTGGAATAACGGTCGGCCAGCTTCCCGAACCATACCGAGCTGCAGGTCCCCAGCAGATTGACGACGAACAGGAATCCAAACACAGTCTGGCTCAGATTATACGGCTTGCTTGTGAGCGGATAACCGATGTAGTTCAAGATCATAATATAGACGCCCATAAGCAGAAATGCCGTGAGGAATAGGCTTAACAAGTTACGCTGCGAGATATTATGTTTGAGACCCCTCTCCCATTGCAGTAAGCTTGTCCTCCTGGGTGTAAAATTACGAGATGAAGGTAATTTGTACCAGAAAATAAGACTGAACAGTAGGCTTATAATTCCAAGGATCATCAAAGCGATCTGCCAGTTGAATAAATCGGTCAATACCCCGATCACAACCCGGCCAACTAAGCCGCCGATCGATGTACCCGCGACATAAATGCCGATCACTCGTCCTATAGCTTTTGGATGGAACTCTTCGTTAAGAAAAGCCATCGCTATCGAAGGGAAACCAGCAACACTTAATCCAATCAAAAACCGGATAATAAGGAATAGCGTGAATTGATGCGTAAATGCAGACAATATCGCTAATACCGAGGTGGTAAGCAGCGACAGACTCATGAGTAGCTTACGATCAACACGGTCGGATATGGTGGAGACTATGATTAGGCCGATCGCCAACCCGATCGTGGCCAGAGATACCGAGGCTCCCGCGGTTGCCGGAGAAATATGATATTGCTTGGAAAATAAACTGATTAAAGACTGCGGACTATACAGCACCGCAAACGTAACAATGCTGCCGAGCAGCATGCTAATAGAAGTTCTCCGATGCTCAGAACTCCCCAATTCGATGGTATTCATTTTTTCTCTCTCTCCAATCCAATACTTATCTATATTTATTTATTGGCCACATATAAGAGGTTGTTTAAAAAGTCCGCCTTTGATCACGAAGTAAATCATGAAGCTATTCGACATCGAATCTTGAATTCAGCCGGGCCTTCCGGTGCTCACGTACCCACTACGTACGCTCCGCTCCTCAGTCCCTAGCTTCATCCAACCTTCTCGGTGCTGAAAGTCTGACTTCTTAAACACGCACTTCTAAGTATAGGACGGGTCAAAAGTATAGTATAATGCATAATTAGTAACACTCTTATATAGCTGATGTAATAAGCAGGAGGAGAATGAATTGTGGAGTGGCAGCAACTGGAGTATTTTCGGACCGTAGCACGAATGCAGAACATAACTTCCGCAGCACGGGCTATGAATATTACACAGCCCGCACTAAGCAGATCTATTGCCAGACTGGAATCCGAGTTAAATGTGCCTCTATTTGAACGGAAGGGGCGGTCGATTGTTCTAAATCGATACGGAGAACTATTCCTTAATCGGGTGGAGAGAATGATGGAGGAGTATCAGGCAGGACGGCGAGAAATCGAACAGCTGCTTGACCCCGAGCGGGGTGAAATATCGTTAGGTTTCCTACATACGCTCGGGATCCGTTGGATTCCCGATCTGATTGGACAATTTCGCAAGAGCTATCCAAATGTTCGCTTCCAGCTTCATCAGAACAGCAATCTCAATTTGCTGCATCAGCTCCATTCAGGTGAAATCGATCTTTGCATGTCCTCCCCGCAGGAGACGCCAACAAATATTCATTGGACGAAGCTATGGACGGAAGAGCTGTTCCTTGCGGTACCGGTTCATCATCGGCTCGCCGGGGTAAAATCCGTTGCTCTGGAGGAATTGAAGGATGAGATGCTGATATCATATAAAGAAGGATATGGACTCCGCCACATTATGGATGAACTGTTACACCGAGCTGGTATCTCGCCCAGGATTCTATTTGAGGGAGAAGAGATCCATACGATTGCTGGTCTGGTATGCGCTGGACTAGGGATCGCAATCCTTCCCAAGACGGAAGGCATCGATGAGGACGGATTGGTCTGGGTATCGATCACAGACCCTGACTGTCATAGGGAGATCGGAATCGCTTGGGCGGATGGGAAGTTTCTCTCCCCTGCGGCAAACCTGTTCAAACAGTTTGTGATCAACACTGCAAATCTATATCATAACCAAGCCACATTGATCAAAAACAACTAAGGGTGACTAATATGCTTCAATCTTATTTATTTCCAATTAAATATGCTATTTTCTCTTTTCCATTCGTTGCATTTTTATTTACAATGCCGTTCCTAATTGTACAATATCGCAAGTACGGCTATATTAACAAATTCAGATCCTTCCTTCTTTATTTGTTCCTGTTGTACTTAATGAATGCCTATTTTCTCGTAATCTTGCCATTGCCTGCATCTAGGAACAATCTGCCTATGGCCGCAGGTGGTCTGCAATGGATGCCGCTGAATTTCATTCATGATATTCTGAAGGAAACCGGGGTCGTCGCAAGCAATCCCTCATCGTACCTGCACTTGCTTAAAGAACGGGCTTTCCTTCAAGTACTGTTCAATATATTTCTAACTGTGCCCTTTGGTATGATGCTCCGATATTACTATCGCCTTGGATGGCTGCGGTGTATTTTATTTACATTCCTGCTTTCCCTGTTCTTTGAACTAACACAGCTAACCGGCCTTTACGGTATCTATCGGCATCCATACCGCGTATTCGAT
>DASYFA010000040.1:0-5731 GCA_036498705.1 Paenibacillus sp. | reverse complement strand
AGGTTTTAAAACCACTTATGTCAACCAATAGCGATACCCAGTTTCATTAGAATTTTCAGTAGCCGTTTTAAGCACAAATAGCGATACCAGGTTTCGTTAGAAATAAATAAAGAAGAGGCTGGCTGATAAGCCGGCCTCTTCTTTATCAATCCATTTCGTAAATCGTTCCTACCTTAAGCCCGTACAACTCATTGTAGATCTTCTCCGCATAAGCATCCGTCATGCCTGCAATATAATCGATAATCATATGCTCCCAGGTCCATATCGGCTTCTCTCTTGCCTGATCGCGATCAAAGCGACGCAGCCAGTCACCAGGGATAATCGATTTGGACGTCTCCGGATCAACAAAAGCGTCCCATAACCGCTTGATGACCCACGAACTGCGCTTTTGCAGTCGCTGTACTCTCAGATCACGGATCATCGTCACCCAGGCAAAACTTTTCAGCACGCTTACTGTGCGCAGCATATCCTCGTCCTCTTGACCTTCCTTAACGAACGTTACCTTTTGCCAGTTGCCGTCAGAGACAACACCAAGGCTGGAGACGAACAGACTTACCCAATATGCCTTGACCTCGCGGCGTGTCCGGGAATAGTCATGATCACAAATCGGCATCTTCTCGTTCCAGATCCATAAGAAGGAATCCAGTACCTCCTCGACCTTAACCTGTATCTTTTCCGATGTCCACCCACTCCAGAAGAAATCCTCCAGAGTCATGATTTTCTCTACAATCAGCCGCTGAATATTTGAATCCTTGAGAAAATGCTCGTGCACCTCGATTTTGCCCGCTTTAATGCCGTCCTCAAGATCATGTGCCGAATAAGCAATATCGTCGCATAAGTCCATCAGCTGCGCTTCGAACGTTTTTTTACCTTCCGGAATGCCCCAACGGTCGCGGATATACGAAATGTACTCCCATTCGTGCAGATATAGGCCTTTTTTGTTAACGGTGCCCGGGTAAGGGTATTTGTTCGTCCCGAGTAATACCGCGTCTGACAAATTGAGTCCGTCGATGTTCTCCCGTTTCTCCAAGAACATCATCAGCCGAAAATTGTGAGCGTTGCCTTCGAAATGCTCATATTTTTGCCGGATAGCTTCCCGGACTAATTTTTCTTCATCAGGAGTCGGATTGGTGTTCTTCAAAGCCTGCTTGATCTTCTCTTCCACTAAATTCTCCAATATGTTGTCCAGTACTTCTTCTCCTTTATGGCCAAATGGAGGGTGCCCAAAATCATGACTGATCGCCGCACACTCAACGACCTCCGGGTCGATGATCAGTCCGGGATGGTCAGCCCGTTCCGCAGCGACATCTGGGTAGGAGCGAAGCAGGCTGCGTGCCGCTTCCCGAGCAATTTGCGCTACCTCCAATGAATGTGTCAGCCGCGTCCGGTAATAATCCCCGGTCCCTGCCCCGAATACTTGTGACTTACCTTGCAGCCGACGGAAGGTCGGCGAATGGATCAGCCGCGAATAGTCGCGTTCAAAGGTCGCCCGGCTCTTTTCCTGCCCAATATTGTCCGGATACTGCCGATGCTCCCTCAATTCCTGGATATTCATAGTTTCGCACTCCTTCAATTCTTTTCTCTATTTATGTTATTGTAGCCACCTCAAGGCGAAACTTAAAGCGTCATAATAAAAATTTTCTGATTAACGAGTCTACTATATCGATATAACGCTCATACAGAAATTTTTTCATCTTTAACGCGAGAAATTTCGACAGAATTCTCCGAGAAAAAATAGTACAATATAAGCATCGACAACTAGCAATTACAAAGATAAATAGATTACACGGTGAAAGGATGACGATCGCTTTTTTGATTCTAAAATGTGCTGCAAACCTATCAAACCTTCGGGGGAATGGATACGAATGAACAACCAATTGTTCGAGCTGACGGGGAGCAGTGCCAAGCTGATCCCTATGCTTCCTGAACATAAGGAAGCTTTATATGAAGCAGCATGTCATCCTGATATATGGCATTATTTACCGCGAACGATCCGCAGTCTTACAGATGCAGAACGGACAATTGATGAAGCTGTTCTAAACCGTGAGAAGGGGACTGAGTATCCATTCGTAGTCATCGACCAGCTTACAGGCCAAATTATTGGCGCAACAAGAATCATGAACATGTCTACCCTACACCGCAACGCGGAAATAGGAGGCTCCTGGTACCATCCCTCTGTATGGCGTACTCGCATTAATACGGAGTGCAAGTATATGCTGCTGCAGCACTGCTTCGAGCAGCTATATACAATTCGTGTTCAGCTGACGGCAGACGTACGCAATGAGCGCTCGAATCGTGCCATCCAACGGTTAGGAGCTGTGTATGAAGGAAGATTGCGCCGTCATCGGGTGATGGAGGACGGATATATTCGTGACTCAAATGTATACAGTATCACCGATGAAGAATGGCCGCTGGTGAAGGAGAGGCTCGAACAATATTTGCATCAAGTGTATGTATAGGATATTCCGTTAATAAATCATAACCACCCGTCAAACGGGTGCAGAGACAAACGAGCCTCTAGAATCATTTCTAAGGCTCGTTTTCATGTTTAGGGATCAATCTCATGCGATAAAGCTTTTTACGGTTGCGACGGCGGTTATTTCAAAGAAATAATCGCTATTGGAATTCTAACGGTTCTGGTTGACGTTATTGGGGCAAATATAGTACTACTACTTCACTTTTTCGATCGATAGGCTCAATTTGTAGTTCCCATAACGGAGCACTTCTTCTAGGAGCTCGTTGAGCTTTGAAATATTATCAATCCGTACGCGCATCCAATAACAACCTTCCCCACCAACCCGATGCACTTCCTCAATTTCTTTATTTGATTGAACGAACTGTCGAAAAGATCCGTGACTCTGATTTAATTTCATAAAGACGGTTATAAAAGCAAGCACGTTTAATCCGATCTTGTCTGGATTCCAACGGATCGTGAAACCATCAATGACTTGAAGATCCTGCAGTTTTCGTATTCGGGCTCCGACTGTTTGTCCGGTAAGGTGGATCTGCTCGCCGATCTCTTTATGCGAACGAAGAGAATCTTCCAGCAGAAGTTCAATGATTCGCAAATCTATCTCGTCGATCGTTTGGTACGTCATCCGATATTAATTCCTTTCATTTTGAAAATAAATAAGGGGAAATACATTCAACAGATTGTATATGACTGATAGGTATATAAATTATCATTATTATTATAAAAGTATATACCATTTGTATGGATGGAGAGTGTTATTATGAAAATTCGACTTATTCGACATGCGACTTTATGGGTTGAGTATGGAGGAACAGATTTCTTAATTGATCCTATGTTTAGCGATGTAGGGGTTACCCCCCCAATTCAGAACTCCGGAGATGAACGCCGCAATCCATTAGTTCCCTTACCGGGAGATTTGGGGGAATGGCTCGCTCCGGATGCCATCCTGGTCACACATCTGCATCGTGATCACTGGGATGATACGGCGGAGCAAGTATTAGCGAAATCATCGCCTATCTTCTGCCAACCCTGTGATAAGAAAAAGATCAGCTCATCCGGTTTTAGCAACGTTACGAAAGTTCATGTTAAGGAAGTTTTTCAAGATACCACGATCCATCGTACGGGAGGGCGCCACGGAACGGGCATAATCGGTATGAAGATGGGGCATGTGTCCGGTTTCGTGCTTCAGGCGGAAGGTGAACCGACCTTATACATTGCTGGAGATACGATCTGGTGCGAGGACGTTATGACTACTCTAGATACATTTAAACCTGATGTTACGATCGTTAATGCGGGCGGAGCAAAGTTCGTGACAGGAGACGCCATTACGATGGACACGAACGATGTGGTCTCGCTCTCCCGTTATGCCCCATACACTCATGTTGTGGCCGTCCATATGGATACAATAAATCATTGTCATGTTACACGGGATATACTACGTGCCCGACTAACCGCCGAAAATCTGCTGCAACAAGTATTCATCCCGCAGGACGGCGAATGGATATAGTAAATAAGCGTCCATGATGTCCGTTAAAATAAACGTGGCATGCGAATAGAGATTCTATTCACTGACACCCTCCGGGTCTAGAGAAAGCAGAAGCTCACGAATAGCAGGGGCTAGTTGATCGTTGCTCTTCATGATCTCGACGAAGACAGGAATCGCCTCCTTAAGCAGTAAATAACTGAAATAATAATAACTGAAAAAAGGACGCTCCTCATAGCCTGGCGGTTCCTCTTCTTCCCATAGTATTTCATCATCCTCTTCGTCCTCCGGCCATAAATATTCCTCGGCCAGCAGTCCTTCCATCGTCTCAACCGTATTTAGCGGATCCATATGATCGACCAAAATAGCAGAAGCGACAGCTAAATAAAGATCGATTTCCTGAGATGTAACCCGCTCCGGCTTCTTCTCTGCAAGCTGATCCAGAAGTACAAGTAATACCCAAGGTGTTGTCTGCCACAACGTGCTCTGATGCTCGATCAGATTTGCCAATTCCTCATACTGTCCAGTCTCTATGAGAACCGGAATATCCGTGCCTCTTCCATAAGCAGTCGTCATCCGCTGCCAGGGGATACTAACAGCTGACCGTGTCGACAAAGCGTTCCTCATTATTTCTCATCTCCTCCCAAGATCTCATCCTATACTTCATCTTACAAGATTAAGGCCGCAAGGTGCTATAGATTATGAGCGACGCCGGCAATTCACTTGCAATCCACAAAAATAAGGGCTGCTCCTTTGCAGTTCATGTCTGCAAAAGGACAGCCCTTATTGATCGGTACTAATGGTTCAAATCTCTCCTTCGGTATACCCCCGGCTCGCTGCTTCCTCGAGAGGATGCGGTTCTGCGCGGAACACCCACCAGCGGCTACCGACAAAGTTCAGAACTACTCCTAGAAGAGTAGCCGCTCCCTTGCTTATCCATAGTGAGACGCCAAGCTGCTCATGCATGAGCAGCATACAAGCGGAGGTAACCCCAAGCGTCACCAGATTCAACAAAACAAAGCGTAACAGCCCCTTGGTAAGCGCACCTTTCTGCTTGAATGTCCACTTCCGGTTCATCAGGAAGCTGTTCAATACCCCGCATCCATATGCGATGACCTGCGCTATAAACCAAGGCAGTTGCCACCAGGTCAACAGCGCAAACACGCCAACGTCTACGCCGGTATTCACGATCCCTACGAGGCCAAAGATGATAAAAGAACGCAGTGAATCACGTATCGTATTAGTCTTCATAGGGACCTCACCTTCCATCCATTATTTCTATACGTGCGTGTTTAAAAAGTCAGACTTGAGCACGCTCTATACGTCATACTCCATCTTCTGTCGTGCTTTCGCAATGAAGTCAAGCGGAGTCTCGACTTCTTCAGAGTACTGAATCGCTCCAATCGTCAGCTTCATATCAAGCTTATACTTGTTAGAGAACTCGATATTGTTGAATGATTCCACCTTCTCTTTCAGACGCTGCACTACGACTTTGGCACCATCCTCATCCGTGAACAGCAGCAGTCCCCAGGTAGGATGATCCGCATTCAGCATGTACAGAGAGTCATTCATGCGAATGCTCGTCTCACTCATCCTCGATATATCATAGACCATATCGGTAATCTGGCCCTCGCTAACCATCCGGCTTAGCTCATCCCAATGCTTGACCGTCATGACGACCAGAGTTAACGGGATCTGATAACGTTTGGACAGCGCCATGAAAATAGTAGCATCACTTTGATAGGAACGGGTATTCTTCAAATTCGTGCGTTCAT
>DASYFA010000039.1:0-14664 GCA_036498705.1 Paenibacillus sp. | reverse complement strand
TGAATATTAGGAGAATTGAACATGAAAAATTGGAAACGTATATTCTTATCGATCATCCTCTCAGCGGGGCTTATTGCCTCAACAGCCCCTGCTACCATGGCTGCACCTCAGCAGCCAGCAGTCAAAGTGAATGATCAAAATGTTAACTATACCGGAGGCACACCGATCATCGACCAGGGGACAACATATGTTCCTTTGAAAATGACGCTCCAAGCCATGGATGCGAAGCTTACGAATGTGGCAGATGACACGATTCACGCGGTAGTAAATGGCAAAGCGATTACGCTAAAAAGTAAGCTCATACGAATCAATGGCGAGACATATGCCCCTATTCGGGTAGTTGGCGACGCAGCGGGCTATGAGGTTCGTTGGGATGCCAAGACGCGTACGATTCTATTGGCTCCCAAAGTAGGCGCATCCTCCCAAACTGGTGGCCGCGGATTCATGTGGGAAGTAGAGAACAATGGTAATACAGTGTACTTGGTAGGCTCCATGCATATTGCCAATGACAGCTTCTACCCGCTGCGTCCGGAAGTTGAAAAGGCTTTTGCAGAGGCCGACTATCTGGGTGTAGAGATTGACATAAGCAAAGCAGCTGACGAGGCGCAGCAAAAAGTGATTATGGATGCGAGCATGTATCAGGATGGAACAACGCTGAAGGATCATGTGTCCAGCGCGACTTATGCTAAAGTTGGAAAAATTATGGAACAGAGTGGCATGAAGCCAGATGCTTTGGATGCATTTAAACCTTGGGTTGTGGGAACCACGATCAACAGTTTGAAATCGGTAAAGGCAGGGTACGAGGCGGCTTCGGGGATCGACCTGTATTTTATTCAGAAAGCGATTGAACGTAAAATTTCGGTGCTGGAGCTGGAATCCTATGAATCTCAGCTTGGTATGTTGGATGGTTTCTCCAAGGAATTGCAGGAGAAAAATCTCAACGATGTCCTAGACAATTTTGATGTGTTGGATGACTCTGTTGAGAAGATGGCTGAGATGTGGAAAACAGGAAGCGAGGAGCAGCTGCTGGAGTTCACAAATAGCATAGCCTCTGACGGGGAATATAACAAAGCGATGCTGATCGACAGAAACATTAAAATGGCCGATAAAATTGACGGATACTTAAAAAATAGCAAAAAAGAAGAGTATTTCATCGTGGTTGGCGCAGCCCATTACCTGGGTGAGCATGGAATCATCAAACTGTTGGAGGACAAAGGATACACGGTTGTTCGGAAATAATACCCTCTTTCTCAAACTACCAGTAATATGATAGCACCACCGCGCGCAGTTCATAGCGCGCGGTGTTTTGTTATACTCTGATTACGATTGATAGGAGCTAAATAATGTCAAAGCTTTTAGAAATTGAAAATATGAGCAAGTCATTTGGAGATAAAGTTGTCTTAAAGGATATTACCTTCAATGTGCCGTCCGGATCTATTGTTGGGTTCATTGGCGATAATGGGGCGGGTAAATCAACAACATTTAAAGCGGTGCTAGGATTAATATCTAAAGACGGCGGAACAGTTAAAATATTCGGTGAAGATAACATACATAAAGATGCCAAGATGAAGGAGAAGATTGGCGTCGTATTTGATGCTATGAATTTGCCCGCTCATCTTACAATAAAACAACTCAATCATGTTTTCAGTAAGCTGTATGACACTTGGGATCAGGACAATTTTTATAGATTAGTTGATATATTCTCTTTACCTACAGATGAAAAAGTGAAAAAATTCTCACGTGGGATGTCTATGAAACTGTCTGTAGCAGTTGCGCTGTCGCATCATGCAAAATTATTACTCCTGGACGAAGCGACGGGAGGGCTTGATCCCTCATCGAGGGAGGAAGTGCTAGATGAATTAGAAAGCTTTGTTCGTAAAGGTAATGGCGGTATATTGCTGTCTTCTCATATCATGAGCGATGTAGAGAAAATTGCTACCCATCTTGTCGTGATTAAAAACGGGAAAATTTTATTGAATGAAGAGAAAAATAAGGTTTTTGAAAGTTATGCGATTGTAGATGTGGATGAGGAACAATTAACCTTCATAAACAAAGATATCATTGTGGCGAAAAGGAACCATGGTTCTTATATAAGTGTTCTTGTATCCGATAGGCGGGAATTACCGGAGGGGATGACTTCTAAAACCTTCTCTATGGAAGAACTTAGTGTCTTATTAACGAGGAGTGAAAAATAAGTGAGAGGTTTATTGTTGACCAACTATTATCTTGTATATCGAAGTTTTTTTGCGTACATAGGAACGGCAGTATTAGTAGCTGGAATCATTTTTTGTTTCGGAGATCCCTCCATGTACCGTATGATTGCAATGTTTACTGTTGCTTTTGCGGCGATTCCTGCACTTGAAGTGATTAAACATGAGAGTAAGTCTGGTTATGACAAGTACGTACTTACTCTACCGGTTACGAGAAGGGATATTGTACAGAGTCACTATTTTTTCTATTTCTCGGCAGTCACTATTGGGACTTTATTATCGCATGGCGAATTATTTGTATTTCGTCTAGTTTCAGGAACATCCATCAATGAAGACATATTGAAAATGGTTTCGATTGGCACTTTCATGGTCCTCATTGCCGGTGCGATCGCGTATCCGCTCCTCTATATTTTTGGGGCAGAAAAATCGGATGCGATTACAATTGGAGGTGCAGTTGGGGGACTTGTTGCTAGTTTTGGATTACAAGGCTTAATTGGCTATCTAATCGAGCAATTGCCGCTATCGAATTTATATATTGATCCATCACTATACGTTTCAATCATGTATACAATATTTGGCCTAATCCTTTATATTCTTTCTTTTTTTATTGCTTTATTTATCTATCGTAAGAAAGAGTTTTAGTATTATAAGTTTGTCATTGGACTCCGGATGAGTCCAGAGAAGTCAATATAGAACGTTTACATTATGATTCCCAGGGAGTAGCATTAGGTTAATTGTAGCTGTAGAAAAATACTTCATACTGGAGGTTGTTGAATACTATGAACCTCAAGGTTAAGAAATTATCCTCTCTGGAGAAAGTGTTCCTTCATGAAGAACCGATTGCAGCTTGTAGTTTGGTCGAATCAGTATTGCGCGGTGAGAAATATTCATTCCAGATCGCTTACTACATAGATCCCGAGGAGGTCGCCGAGGCTCAGTATCTTCGTGTCGAAGCGGTACCGACTCCAGGGATGAATGTGAAGATGAGTAGTATAGGAGTTGTACCTTCGGAGATGCCGACTTATCCGAAGACGGATGCGGATTATTTGACGAAGCAGCCGGGATTATTTCCTGATCCATTGGTGGAACTGACGGACGACAATATCAAAGTACTGCCAGGACAATGGCGGAGCATTTGGGTGGAAGCGGAATTCGAAGAAGATGCCGCGCTACAGGATGCGACGGCAATCATTCGTTTCATCCATGAAGATGGAACAGAACTCGCTGAAGTCAGTCATACCATCTCCTTGATCAATTGTGTACTTCCCAAGCAGACGTTAATTCATACAGGCTGGTTCCATTATGATTGCCTAAGCACGCATTATGGAGTAGAGGAATTGAGCGAGCCTCATTGGACACTGATAGAGGACTACATGAAGACAGCGGTAGAGCACGGCATGAACATGATATTGACTCCATTGTTTACGCCGCCGCTTGATACCAAGATCGGAGGCGAGAGACCTACAGTTCAACTCGTCGAAGTCAGTGTAGATGTTGAAGGCAATTATTCATTCGGTTTTCAGAGATTAAGAAGGTTCATAGAAATGGCCCTGCGAACAGGTATGGAATATTTCGAGATGTCCCATTTATTCACGCAGTGGGGAGCGATATCCGCTCCAAAGATTATCGCCAGCATTGATGGGGAAGAACGAGCTATATTCGGGTGGGATACCGATGCCAGCGGAGATGAGTACCGGAGATTCCTAGACACACTCCTGCCGCAGTTAACCTCTGCTTTGGAGGAATGGGGAATTCAGGAGCGCTGTTATTTTCATATATCGGATGAGCCGAACCTTGCGCAATTGGACAGCTATCGCCGGGCTTGCGAGATCATGGAACCGCATTTACGGGGGTATAAGATGATCGATGCGCTCTCTGATTACGAGTTCTATGAGAAAGGTTTGATCAAGACGCCTATCCCGGCGAATGATCATATTGATGCATTCATTGAAGCAAAGGTGCCAAACCTGTGGACTTACTACTGCTGCGCTCAGCATAATAAAGTGAGCAATCGATTTATGGCGATGCCGAGCCGTCGTAATCGAATCATTGCAACCCAGCTCTATAAATTCGATATTGCAGGTTTCTTGCATTGGGGATACAACTTCTGGTATACGCAATTCTCCATTCACGCGATCGATCCTTATGCAGTGACTGATGCAGGCTGCGGGTTCCCTTCCGGTGACGCCTTCCTGGTCTATCCGGGACGGGATGGAAGCCCTGTGACTTCAATCAGGCTCAAAGTGTTCCGTGAAGCGCTGTATGACCTACGGGCAATGAAGCTGCTGGAGAACTTGAGCTCTAGGGAATTCGTGATGAGCATTATCGAGGAGGCAGCCGCAGAGCCAGTTACATTCTCTGAATATCCTCGTAATGAGCAGTATATTATCGATATGCGCAATCGGATTAATCGTGAGATTCAGGAGAGGCTTGTCACGGCAACTTCAATCATGTAGTATCGGGTTGAGGTGAGGATACGTGGAGAGTAAACAGAGAATAGGAGTACTATTTGTATGCTTGGGCAATATATGCCGTTCGCCTATGGCGGAAGCAGTATTTCGGCATATGGTAGCTGAGGAAGGATTCATGGACCAGTTCCTAATCGATTCTGCAGGCACGGGTAATTGGCATATCGGAAAGCCGCCACATCACGGGACGAGAGGAATTCTTGATCAGTATGGGATTTCTTATGAAGGGCTAAAGGCTAGACAGGTCGCGGCTACGGATTTTTCCAGCTTCGACTACATTGTTGCTATGGATGTTCAGAATGAGAAGGACCTAAGACAGTTAGCGCGAAGCACGCATGCACAAATTGTTAAATTGCTTGATCTGGTTCCGGAAGCGGTGAACAAAGAAGTACCGGACCCATACTATACTGGGAACTTTGAAGAAGTCTACGAATTGGTCAGCAGGGGTTGCGGGGCTTTGCTAGAACGTATTCG
The DNA here is from genome assembly GCA_036498705.1 of Paenibacillus sp. Classification (GTDB taxonomy): domain Bacteria; phylum Bacillota; class Bacilli; order Paenibacillales; family Paenibacillaceae; genus Fontibacillus. The sequence goes on along the minus strand of DASYFA010000039.1, from coordinate 9,512 downwards.
TAAAGAAGCGCAGCTGGATTAGCGGATCATTGATTCGCCCTCATCCGTTGATTACCGGATGGGGGTGTTTTGTATTGTCATGCGACCGAAACTTTCTCTTCCTTCCAAGCGTTTATTAAAGTGAGTGTTTAAAAGGGTCGGTTTTGCGGACTATTTGAACTATCTCTAAAATAGTACATAAATCTGGATAGTTAGGGGAAATATTATGGATCCGGTATCATCATTGCCTAGTCGTTCTTCGGCGAGACAGGGAGGGACAGGGAAGAAAGGCCGCACATCAACAACCCGTAAACCTTCCAAGAAGCGGAAGCGCAAAAAGAAGGGCTTCTTCCGGACGGTCGGAAGAATTTTGATGGTAATGATTGTGCTGGTCGGGATGTGCGAGGCATGGCTGTATTTAACGCCGTCTGGCAATAAAATGCTCTATTTGATGGCAGATACGCTGATTACAACCCAGCATCGACACTGGGCGAAATATTTGATCGGACAAGAGGAACTAGACAGAAGGGTTGCTGAATATCAGAAGCAATTTGTAGAAATGGGCGAAGAGAAGGATACACATACGATTGCGCCTCAGCCCGGAAGCACTGGGGATAAGGGGGCAGAGGCCAAACCACTTACTGAAATTGAGGAAGTCTCAGGTAAGGGATATCATGGCTATGTCATCACGGTAAATGATCCCACGAAGATCAAGCTTGGCGTCCCGAGCAAACGTGGCAAGGGCGAGAAAGTGTCCAGTATGGTTGAACGGACTGGCGCTGTTGCGGGAATCAATGGGGGAGGCTTCGCCGATCCGAACTGGAAAGGGAATGGTTTCAAGCCGATTGGCGTCGTCATCTCACAGGGCAAGCTGTACTATAACGGACTTGATTCCAAGAAGGCTTCTACCCAGATTGTTGGGATCGATAAGCAGGGGAAGATGATCGCCGGAAATTATACGCTGAGTGAACTGAAGGATCTGAACATTCAAGAAGCAGTAACCTTTCAGCCAAGAATTATTGTGAACGGTAAAGGTCAGATTAAGAGCCAGAAGGAAGGCTGGGGCATTGCACCGCGTACGGCGATGGGACAGCGTGAGGACGGAGCAATTCTGTTCGTCGTGATCGATGGACGTCAGCCAGGATATAGTATTGGCGCCAGTCTCTATGATGTCCAGCAGATCATGCTGGATCATGGGGCTGTCATCGCCGCCAACTTGGACGGGGGCTCTTCGACCGTGCTGGTTACTAAAGGCGGGGAGATCGTTAATAAGCCTTCATCTGAGTATGGTGAACGTTATTTGCCGACTGCGTTCCTCGTATTTGAGCATCCGGAGCAAGTGGATATTGCGAACATATGGGAGGGCTTGCGTCCACAGGATATCGATCCAGGAAAGAAATAATGCAATTATAACGATGGCCATTTTCCGAGCAATCAGCGCTTGGAAAATGGCCATTTATAGTTGATATTTTAACGAATTAGTAGGATAGCTGTTTTTTCATATACATAATGGCAACGGTGCGTGGTCCGCAATGGCAGGAAATAGCACAGCCGCCTTCAATGATGGCTACTTCTTTTACGTCTGTCCGCTCCAATAATGCTGTCTTGATATATTCAGCGGTTTTATCCGCAAGCGTCTGTGCAACAATGATCAGATCCCGGTCGATCTTATGGAAGTTATCTGTGATGTAATTCAACATGCGCTCCACGGCTTTTTCTGTTTTGCCGCGGTATTTGTCGGCAGAAACGACGACACCTTCTTTAATGCGCAAAATGGGACGAATTTTGAGTAGACTGCCGATCACATGCTGCAGATTGGACACACGGCCTCCTTTGTGAAGGTAGTCCAGCGTATCGACGAGCACCTCAATTTCACACCGATTCCGTTGTTCTTGGAGCATGGAGGCGATGTTTGCTGCGCTCATGCCTGCCCTGGCTGCCAAGACGGCCTTCATAACAAGCAGAGCAATGCCTCCTGACACATTCAGTGAATCAACGACATGGACACTTCCTTCTGGTAACTCTGCTGCGGCGATCATAGCGCTCTGATAGGTTGACGAGAGCTTGGATGACATGCTGATAAATACAATCTGGTTCTGTTGCTCGATCCAGGGAGAGAAAGCCGCTATGAAATCCGCAGGAGAAGGGGCAGACGTGCGTGGCAATTCTCCAGTCGCCTCGACTCTGCTGTAGATGTCGTTGGTAGTGATTTCAAGTCTGTCTTTATAGGCAGTCTCGCCAAACACTACATATAACGGTACGATCCCGATGTCATATTGTTCGATCCAGGATTGTGGAATATCGGAGATACTGTCCGCGAAAATTTTCACTTGTGTCAAAACATTTCCTCCAGTATAAGTTCTTGTTCAAAAAGGTCCATTCTCTGCACCGGAATTTCATTGAACAAGCACTTAAATGTATTTGGTTCGTTATCTTGCATTATAGAGGAGAAGCAGTGCATAAGCAAAAAATATATTGTTGGAAAATACTACTCTATTTATAGCAAGGATCAGGACTCCCTATTCCAGGCAAAATGCTGGCGAAACTTGCGTGGGGACAAGCCCTCCTGCTTAGTGAAGCAGGCGGTGAAATATGCCGCATGATTAAAGCCGACTTCTTCTGCGATCCGTTCAACGGGCATATCGGTTTGAACGAGCAGAAGCTTGGAATGCTCGATTCGGATCAGCAGCATATACGCAGCCGGCGAGCAGCCGAACACCTTCTGCATGCATCTGGCAATATAAACGGGATGAAAGTTGATGCTCTCTCCGAGTCTTTTGGCAGAGAACGGCTCACGGTAATGCTCGCGTAAATAGGCAGCGGCCTTCTCTGCACATACCGAGCCGGGGGATGGAGCGCTGGTCTCCAGAGATGCGGCCAATAGACCGATGACTTCTTGGAATAGAGCTTGTTGCTTCAGTCGCACACTGCTGTGATGTGATGCGCGGTTCATCTCTGTTAATTCTTCGATCGTATCCGTTACCTTCTGCAGCTGGGGAAGCTGGGTGAATTGCGGCAGAGCCAGTGTGAATGGTGTCGTGGTGAAGGGATGAAGCGACATATACGCCGTATCCTCACCTTCTGGGTCTGAACGCTGCTTGCAGTATTCCATCTGGTCGATAACACACCAGTTCCCGGGAATCTGAAAATGAAGCCAATGATGGACCGTATCCTCTTTGCAGCCGGAGAAGCCATAATGATAGCAATCCGGGCGAAGGATGAGGGCGTGTCCTGCGGAGATCTCATAATTTTGCTTCTCTTCTCCGACGTAGAGACAGCCTTGGGAGACGACAAGTAAGTCGAATACGCCGATATTTTTGCGGCTGAGGTGCTTTCCGCCATAGGACATTTGTGTAGATCCGCTAATTATATATTGCGGCAGCGGGGGAGCAGTTATTTCGATAATATGAGGCATATATCCACCTCCAGGTGCGCTGAATAAGGTTTGAATTATGATAGATTGAGTTGATTATTTGATACATTAATTTTAATAATGCATCTATAATGTGATTCATGTCAATAAGTTTGATAAGAGCAGCAGCGTAGTAGCGTCTCTGTTCTTCAGGAGGTTGTAATAATGATGAAATCCAAGGGCAACGAGAGCAATAAATTTAACCTCTGGCTGCTCGCTTGGCCGATATTTATTGAACAGTTTCTGCAATTTCTGCTCGGCTCCGTCGATACTTTGATGGTGAGTCGGATATCTGATAATGCGGTAGCCGTTGTCGGTTTCTCCAATCAACTATTTAACGCCCTTACGACAATATTTGCTACGGTAGCTAGCGGGGCGGGGATCGTTATCGCCCAGAAAATTGGCTCCCGTCTGAATGAGGATGCTAGGACGGTCGGGATCATTTCCTTCAAAGTAACCATAGCCATTGGACTTGCGTTAAGCGTGCTGCTAATTACTTTTCCACATCCGATCGCTAAGATGCTGCAGCTTCCGAATGAACTGCTGCCTTTGGCGGATACCTATATTCCTATCGTTGGCGGTGGTATGATTCTCATCGCCGCTATCGCGGTATTAGGTACAGCTATCCGCAATACAGGGAATACGAAGGGACCGATGATCATTGCCGTCGGCATGAATGTGATTCATATTGTGATGAATTATGGTTTTATTTTTGGTGCCTACGGTTTCCCGCAATTAGGCTTGACTGGTGTAGCTATATCAACGGTAACCAGCCGTCTGATCGCTACGATTGTCCTGTTTGTTATTTTCCTTGGGTCATTCGAGCGTAAGATTAAGTTCAGCGATTTCCGTATCTTTGACCGTAAGCTGTTCAAAGAAGTCCTCCAGATCGGTTGGCCGCTCGGAATCAATTCAGCGAACTGGGTTTTCTCACAATTGGCAATCTTCTCGTTTCTGGCGATGCTCGGCTCGACAGAGCTGGCAGCCAGAACTTATATGAATACGTTGGAATCGTTCTGCTTCTTGCTGGGCTTCTCTCTTGCATTGGCCGCACAGATCCAGATTGCACATCTGTATGGAGCAGGGAAGACGAGGGAAGCATACCGGGCTGCTTATAAAGTGCTTACCGTCGGGCTACCGTTGGTCATTGTGAATGCTTTTATTCTCGTCGTCTTCGGGACTCATGTGCTGCGTCTATTTACACAGGATAGTGATATATTGGCACTTTGCGTAACGCTGCTATGGATGAATCTTATGCTTCAACCGGGTAAAATGGTCAATATGGCGCTCGGTAACTCGCTTAACGCTGTTGGAGATACACGTTATACAATGAAGATTTCTCTGATCTTCATGTGGGTTGTCGCGACAGGCTGCTCTTACTTGCTGGGGGTATCGCTTGGCTGGGGCATCGTCGCTATCTACTCTTGCATGATTGCGGATGAGTATATCCGCGGAGTACTCTCCTACTTCCGCTGGAGAGGGCGTAAGTATTTACGGAAGAAAGAAGAAGAGATAATGAAGGAACAGGAACAATGTGTAGCAGAGGTTGGTTTGGCGTTGTAGTTGTCCTGGAACCTGAAAGGAATCCGGTTGTGTGTAATACGTGTAAAATATAGATTGAGTAATTAAGGGGACCCTGTCTTTATAGACTAGGGTTTTCTTTTTTATACTTATAAACCCCAGATCAAATGGTTGATTTGAATGAATTTGAATGTTTGTGATAGAAAATGATTGATTAATGAGAAACATGTGGTATGATAATGACAGATGGAGGGATGGATATGTTGACAGAAGAACGCTACAACTTAATATTAGAGCGCTTGCAAAGCCAAGGCGTTGTTAAGCTGCAAGAACTTGTTGAAGCCATCGGAGCTTCGGAATCGACGATCCGGCGGGATCTGGTCGATCTTGAGGGTCGCCATCTGCTGAAGCGAATCCACGGCGGAGCCAGCTTGGTGAATCAAAGAAGCCAGGAGCCGGGGATGGATGAAAAAACGTTCAAAAACATTCAAGAGAAAGAAGTTATCGCCCGTCTAGCCGCCCGGGAAATTCGGGACAATGAATGTATTTATTTGGATGCGGGAACTACTACTCTAGCGATGATCTCATATATTGAAGCGGAGAATGTGACTGTTGTGACTAATGGACTGTCTCATGTCGAAGCTCTGGTTAACCAACGAATCCGCAGTTATCTGCTTGGAGGGATGATGAAGATTCATACCAAGGCCGTCATCGGGAGCATCGCCCTGCAGAACATGGATAATTTCCGGTTCGACCGCTGCTTTCTCGGGACGAACGGAGTCGATCTGGAGATGGGATACACCACACCAGACCCTGAGGAGGCGCTAATCAAGCGGCGCGCTCATCAATTATCGAGTCAAACCTATGTTCTGGCCGATTCAAGCAAGCTTGGCGAGATTACCTTCGCCAAGCTGCTGGATCTGAATGAGGCGACTCTAATTACAGATAGCGTTCCTCCTCATCTGCGGAAGGCCATTGCTCATAAAACAAAAATAATCGAGGGATCAGCATCATGATATATACGATAACGCTTAACCCGTCTGTGGACTACATCGTAGAGGTAGAAGAACTTAATATCGGCGGTCTTAGTCGGATGAAGCGGGACCTGAAGCTCCCGGGAGGCAAAGGGATTAACGTGTCGCGCGTATTGAACCAACTTGGTGCGGAAAATACAGCGCTCGGCTTCCTTGGAGGGTTCACCGGAAGGTATGTGAACGACAGATTGCAGGAAGAGCAAATGGTAACTGACTTCGTAATGATAACAAGTGACACACGGATTAATATCAAGCTAAAGCACCGTGAGGAGACGGAGATCAACGGTCTTGGGCCGGACATCAGCGAAGCGGAAGCGGAGCAGTTGATACAGAAGCTATCCGCATTGCAGAAGGATGACATCGTGATCCTATCAGGCAGTATTCCTCCGTCGCTCGGTAATGATTTTTATGAACGACTGATTCAGGTTAGCAAGCAAAGGGGCGCCGAGTTTGTGATCGATACGACCGGCGAATCGCTGCTCAAGGCGCTCAAGCATCGCCCATTGCTCGTCAAACCGAATCACCATGAACTCGCTGAATTGTATGGTACTGAGTTGAATTCCATAGAGGAAGTGGCAGTGTACGGGCGCAAACTATTGGAGGCTGGAGCCAAGAATGTCCTCGTCTCTATGGCTGCTGAAGGGGCTCTGCTAATAACCGAGACTGCTGTGTATCATGCGAACGTGCCCGCGGGACAAGTCAAGAACTCGGTGGGAGCAGGTGACTCTATGATCGCAGGCTTCGTAGGTACGCTGGTGCAAACCGGTGATCCTATCGCGGCTTTTCGTACTGGGGTTGCCTCAGGCAGCGCGACTGCATTCGCAGATGATCTTGCGATCAGAGAGATGATTGATCAATTACTATCGCAGGTCGTTATATCTAATCGATAGAATACAGGCTGGCTGGACAAATGAAAATCTAAAGGGGTGTTAACCATGAAAATTACCGATTTGTTGATCAAAGAGACGATGATTATGGACTTACAGGCTCAGACCAAGGACGCAGCAATCGACGAGTTGATCGCAAGCCTGTATAAGCATGGTCGGATCACAGATCCGGTGTTGTTCAAGGAGAAGATATTAAAACGTGAAGCAGAGGCAAGCACGGGGATCGGCGGGGGGATCGCCATGCCCCATGCGAAGACGAATGTGGTTAACGAAGCGACGGTCGTATTTGCCAAAAGCTCCAGTGGTGTGGATTACGACTCTATTGATGGAGAGCCAGCCAGAATCTTCTTTATGATTGCCGTTCCGGAAGGAGCGGGTAATATGCATCTTCGCACGCTGGCCACGTTATCCACGATGTTAATTGATAGCGAATTCATCGACCAATTGATGAACACTAGAACACCTGATGAAGTAACGGCGTTGTTTGACGCCAAGCAGGCTGAAGGTGATGAAGAGGCGCAAAGCGGAAGACGAGAAGCGGAGCAAAGGTCCGACCGGGAGACACATTCGGATAGGCAGGAGACCACCTCTGAAGGAACGGAATCCGAACCTTTGGTCATTGCTGTAACCGCTTGCCCTACAGGAATTGCTCATACGTATATGGCGGAAGATGCGCTCAAGAAGATGGCGAAGGAGATGGGCGTAGCTATCCGAGTTGAGACGAACGGATCTGAAGGAGCCAAGAACGTGTTGACCGCTGACGAAATCCGCCGGGCAAGTGGGGTAATTATCGCTGCGGATAAAAAAGTTGAATTGGCCAGGTTTGATGGCAAGCCACTACTGCAAAGACCAGTCAGCGACGGTATTCGCAAACCTAAGGAGCTGATTCAAAAGGCACTTCAAGGCGATGCTCCGATTTATCATGGCGCTAACAAAGCGGCAGAGGAACCAGAGAAAGAAGAGAAGAAAAGCGTCGGCAGCAAAATATATAAGGACTTAATGAACGGTATTTCTCATATGCTGCCGTTTGTCGTAGGCGGCGGGATTCTGATCGCCATCTCTTTCCTGTTTGAACAGGTGGGCGGACCGGATCATCCACTGTACAAATTGCTGATGACGATCGGTGGAGATGGAGCGTTCCACTTCCTGATTCCGATTCTGGCCGGATTCATCGCCATGAGTATTGGAGATCGTCCAGCGCTCATGCCAGGTATGGTCGGCGGCTTGATGGCGGTGAATTCGAACGCGGGCTTCCTTGGTGGTCTGGCCGCCGGTTTCATGGCAGGCTATATCGTGATCGGGCTGCGGAAGCTATTCGCTGGACTACCTAAATCGCTTGAAGGGCTTAAGCCGATTTTGCTCTATCCGGTATTTGGGCTGCTGATCGCTGGCTCAGTTATGTACTTTATCTTTGACCCGGTATTTAGCACGATTAATACATGGCTGGTATCTGGACTGAATAATCTGGGAACAGCTAACGCCGTTCTACTTGGGCTTGTTCTTGGAGGTATGATGGCGATAGACATGGGCGGTCCGTTCAACAAAGCCGCATACACCTTCGCTATCGGCGTGTTCACATCAAGCGGCAACACGAACGGATTGATGATGGCGGCTGTCATGGCAGGAGGCATGGTTCCTCCGCTGGCAATTGCTCTGGCAAGCACCTTTTTCAAACGCAAATTCACAGAAGAAGAGCGGAAATCTGGCTTGACCAACTATGTACTTGGATTATCCTTTATTACCGAGGGTGCGATTCCTTTTGCGGCGGCCGATCCGCTTCGCGTTTTGACCTCCTGCATCCTTGGTTCGGCGGTGGCCGGTGGTCTTACTCAGCTATGGAAGATTAATATCCCGGCTCCACATGGCGGAATATTCGTTGCCGCTCTGGCAAATCATGCTCTGTTGTTCTTGCTTGCTGTAGCGATTGGCTCGGTCATCTCAGCCCTGGTGCTCGGTGTTTGGAAGAAGCCACTGGAGAACAGAGTGTAAGCTTGATTAGGAGATCTGTATGAATTTATTAAAAGCCGTTCGCGCAGCAAAGCATTTGGCAGCGCGGGCGGCTTTTGTGCATAATGAGGTCGATCTGGGTACACCCCATATGTTACATTAAAGAATAGCCGAGCTTTTTGAAAAGGAGAAGATAGATGATGAAACTGATGTTTATTTCCGATATTCACGGGTCCGCTTACTGGCTGGACAAGGCGATCGAGAAGGTGAAGGAGGAGAAGCCCGACCAGATCGTGATGCTTGGCGATTTCATGTATCATGGACCTAGAAATCCGCTTCCTGAAGGCTATAATCCAGCTATGGTTGCGGAAACACTGAACCAGTATAAGCAGCAAATCGTGGCTGTGCGCGGCAATTGCGATGCGGAAGTGGATCAAATGCTGCTTGAATTCCCGATGATGGCGGACTACACGGTGATCCTTCATGAGGGACGTCGCATATATGTGACGCACGGGCACGGGTTTAATATAGAGCAATTGCCACCTCTTCAAGAGAGCGATATTTTCATTCAGGGACATACGCATGTGCCTGTGGCGGATATAAAAGACGGCATTTATGTGCTCAATCCGGGATCGATCTCGCTTCCGAAGGAGAACTATCCGAATTCCTATGGTATTATCGAAAATGGCAGCTTTCTCGTTAAGGATTTTGAGGGTGGCGTAATCAAATCAG
>DASYFA010000038.1:0-24804 GCA_036498705.1 Paenibacillus sp. | reverse complement strand
ATAAGAACTTATCTTTTAGGGATCTGGATCACTATTTCATAATGATCGTCATGATCCTTCTCTTCCGTCTTGATCGATAATCCTGAACCCGATACCATGTCAATGGATTGTCGTATCGTATTTAAGGCCAATCTGACATCCTTGGTAAAAGAGATCCTCTTGGATTTCTTCTTGTTCTTATTCACTTCTTTGTAAAAAGCAATCCTTGCTTCTGTCTGCTTGACGTTCAATTCCTTCTCAATAATTTCCTTTAACACCTTAATCTGAAGTTCCTCGGTATCAAGTGATAACAGAGCCCTTGCATGGCGTTCTGTAATCTTACGTTCCATCAAGGCATTCTTGGCGTCTTCAGGAAGATTAAGAAGTCTGATCTTGTTAGCAATTGTGGATTGACTTTTACCTAATCGCTGAGCGAGACTCTCTTGTGTCAAATGATGTAAGTCGATTAAATTCTGATAGGCTAACGCTTCTTCAATGGCCGTCAGTCCTTCACGCTGAAGGTTCTCAATCAAGGCAATCGATGCCGCTTGAGAATCATTAAAATCCCGTAAAATAGCAGGAATGCTCTCCATTCCCAGCTTCTTCACAGCCCGCCAGCGTCGCTCACCAGCTATAATCTCATACTTATCATTACGATAGCGAACGACAATAGGTTGTATGACGCCATGCGTCTTAATCGTCTGACATAACTCATCAATCTTCTCGTCATCAAATATTGTCCGAGGTTGATAAGGACTTCCAACGATATCCCCTACTGGAATTTGCTTCACTTCATCACTGCTGCTTCGTTCGGATAAACCAAACAGTTTGGAAAATTGTTCTTTCATTCTGTAGATTACCACCTAATTTCATAGTGACATAAGGTCAAACCTTACTAGTAGAGGTTGTTCAAATAATCCCTTTGAATCGATGAATCGATCAAATTACGAACAATAGCTTCGCCTAGGATAATCTTTTGAACATACACTAATAGAGACTACAAAAGTTCATTATTAAACACGATGAAGTTCAGGGTATCTCCCAAACATAACCAATATAGTTATGCTGACCCCTATGTAAAAACTTAACTTGTAACGTTATATCTATTCTACCACTTTTTTCTCTATAATCCTATTCTCTTATTTCATGTATTTTTAATTAAAATAGCAGACTAGCATCCATAAAAATAAAAAAACCCCTCTTAACATATGTTTCACGTGGAACATTTTGTTAAGAGGGATACAAATATTTCTAAATAATTGGAGATTTTAGGGGCATACCCGCTTTACGTGGATACTTTTTTGGTGTCGAAGCCGTCTTGTTGATGAGAATAATGTGACGCTCCGAGTTCTCCATTGGAAGTTCGAAATGGTGAGTTCCCGAGAGTTTACCTTTTAACTCTGTCAAACTGCGGGCAGACTCCTTCACCTCTTCTTGTGGATCCAAACCTTTCATCGCTGCGAAGACGCCACCCTTTTTGACGAAAGGAAGACAGAACTCATTTAGGACCGCCATACGTGCGACTGCTCTTGCCGATACCAGATCGAAGGAGTCTCTATATTGTTCCTTCCGAGCAATATCCTCAGCCCGTCCATGTATCAGCTGTACATCCTGGAGACCCAGCTGATCTACAACATTCTGCAAAAATTGGATCCGCTTATTTAACGAATCAATAATTGTAAGCTTCAGATGAGGATAACAAATTTTAAGTGGTATTCCCGGGAAACCGGCCCCAGACCCAATATCTGCCATTGATGATATCTGGTTCAGATCTATATAGAACGACAAAGTGATCGAATCATAGAAATGCTTCACATAGACTTGTTCCCGTTCAGTAATCCCGGTTAAATTCATTTTCTCATTCCATGCTACTAATTCTTGATAATATATCTCAAATTGCTGCAATTGCTCCACAGACAACTCAAGCTGATGTTCATTTAACAAACTTTGAAATTTGTCCTGTACCTTATCCAATCGATGGTCCTCCTGCAGCAGTCACGCGATTATAGTGCTCCAAATATACCAATAAAATGGAAATATCCGCCGGGGTTACACCCGAAATTCTTGAAGCCTGGCCGATTGAGATCGGGCGGATCTTAGCAAGCTTCTGGCGCGCCTCAATAGCCAATCCCTGGATATTTTCATAGTTGATATTCTCAGGGAGTTTCTTCCGCTCCATCTTCTGCAGACGCTCCACATGCAGCAATTGCTTCTCAATGTAGCCGGCATATTTGATTTGAATCTCTACCTGCTCCTTCATCTCATCATCCAGACCTACCTCAGATGGAGATAAAGAATCGATATTAGCATAAGTAACCTCTGGACGACGCAAGATCGTTAACAAATTACTTCCGTCCTGAATTGGAGCTGATCCGATCGATGTGAGCAACTCATTAATTTCCGAAGGCTTAACCTTCGTCTCCTTAAGTCTCACGATCTCATCCTCTACCTTCTGCTTCTTATCGAGGAATTGTTCATAACGCTCTTCACTAATAAGACCGATCTCATGACCAAGTGGTGTAAGGCGAAGATCCGAATTATCATGACGAAGCAATAGCCGATATTCAGCACGGGAAGTAAGCAGACGATAAGGTTCATTCGTCCCCTTAGTAACCAGATCATCAATCAATACACCGATATACCCCTGGGAACGGTCGAGAATAACCGGCACCTTGCCTTGAACCTTGCGGGCCGCATTAATCCCCGCCATAATCCCTTGCCCAGCTGCTTCTTCATAACCAGAAGTACCATTGATTTGTCCCGCCGTAAACAAGCCAGAGATACGCTTAGTCTCCAAAGATGGCCAGAGCTGAGTCGGTACAACCGCATCATACTCGATCGCATATCCGTTACGCATCATCTCAGCATTTTGCAGCCCTGGAACAGAACGAAGCATCTGCACTTGAACATCCTCTGGCATACTCGTTGAGAAGCCTTGTACATAATACTCCGACGTGTTCTTGCCCTCCGGTTCCAGAAAGATCTGATGCTTCGGCTTATCACTGAAACGAACAATCTTATCCTCAATCGACGGACAATAACGCGGACCCGTCCCTTCGATAACCCCAGAGAACATTGGTGCGCGATGAAGATTGGCGTTGATGATATCATGGGTTTCAATCGAAGTATAAGTCAACCAGCACGGAAGCTGTTCATTGTCCGAGCCCTTCGTCTCGTAAGAGAAGAACTTCGGATTGTCGTCCCCTGGCTGTATTTCCATTTGTGAAAAATCAATCGTATCCTTGTGGACCCGAGGTGGTGTCCCTGTCTTGAAGCGAGCTAATTCAAATCCAAGCTCCTTCAAATTATGGGATAGCTGCACCGAAGGCTGCTGATTATTCGGGCCGCTCTCATACATCAACTCACCCATAATAATTTTGCCACGCAAATAAGTCCCAGTTGTAAGCACGACAGCCTTGGCACGATACTCGGTCCCCGTCTTCGTAAGGACGCCGACGCATTTCCCATCCTCGACGATCAACTCTTCGACCATTCCCTGGCGAAGCGTCAGATTCTTCTCCTTCTCCATCGTTTCCTTCATCGTATGCTGATACGAGAATTTATCCGCTTGAGCACGGAGTGCATGTACAGCAGGCCCTTTTCCTGTATTCAACATCCGCATTTGGATGAATGTCTTATCGATATTGCGCCCCATCTCTCCACCAAGCGCATCAATCTCACGGACAACATGGCCTTTGGCCGGACCGCCAATCGAAGGATTACACGGCATAAATGCCACCATATCCAGATTAATTGTAATCATTAAAGTCTTACTTCCCATTCGGGCAGCCGCCAATGCAGACTCACAACCAGCATGTCCTGCACCGACGACAATCACATCAAATTCGCCGCCACTATACCCCATATCAGAACCCCCTTGCATCGTATCCATAAAATAATATATAAGAGGTTGTTCAAATGTCCGCTTTTGATCACGAAGTGAATCAAGAAGTAACTCGGCATCGAATCTTGAATTCACCCGGGTCTTCCGGTGCTCACGTACAAACTACGTACGCTCCGCTCCTCAGACCCTAGCTTCATCCAACCTTCTCGGTGCTGAAAAGCGGACTCATTGAACACACACTTTAAGGAAATCGAATGAAGAGACATTGCTCTCCATTCGTTAAAATTTGAAACGTTTATTCATACTTTTCATCATACCATGAACGATCGTGTATAATACACGAACATCATTATTTTCCAAGACAAAACTGCGAGAAGATCTGATCGATCAGCGCGTCTGGCGCCGAATCACCGACCACTTCACCTAACTGTTCCCAAGCCAGTCGTACGTCAATCTGCATAATGTCGATCGGAATACCAGCATCTGCAGCCTCATAAGCATCTTCTAGGGACTGCTTCGCCCGCTTCAGCAACGCAATATGCCGAACATTACTGACATAGGTCAAGTCACCGGATTCCAGCTCACCACCGAAGAACAGCTTCGAGATCGCATCCTCCAAATGATCCAGTCCTTCTTCCGTCTTCGCGGACAATTCTACAACTACATCGTCCGAGAAATAACGGCTTACTTCACTACGGTCCAATTGCTGTGGTAAGTCGATCTTATTCAAAATGACAATCACTGGTCGGCCAGATAGCTGCTTCATCAGCGTGATCTCATCCTCATGCAGCTCCTCAGCATGATTCAAGACCAGTAGAATCAGGTCTGCCTCATTAACCGCTGCCTTTGAGCGTTCCACACCAATCTTCTCTACGACATCGATCGTCTCACGGATCCCCGCCGTATCGAGTAGTTTTAGAGGAATATTGTTGATCGTCACAAACTCCTCGATTACATCCCGCGTCGTACCCGGAATATCCGTAACAATCGCCTTATTCTCCCGGGCTAATGCATTAAGCAGCGAAGACTTCCCGACATTTGGCCTTCCGACAATCGCCGTTGTGATCCCTTCCCGCAAAATCTTACCCTGACTAGCCGTCCTCAGCAGATCATCAATCCCCTGCATCGTAAGCGTACATTTCTGCTTAATGAATTCCGTCGTCATCGATTCCACATCATGCTCCGGATAATCGATATTGACCTCAATATGCGCCAGCGTCTCCACCAGCGTATACCTAAGCTCCTCGATCTTGCGCGACAAAGCCCCTTCAACCTGCTTCAAGGCTACCGAGAAAGCCCGATCCGATTTCGAGCGGATCAAATCAATTACTGCTTCTGCCTGTGATAAATCAATCCGCCCATTCAAGAACGCCCGCTTCGTGAATTCCCCTGGCTCCGCCAGGCGAATATCACGCTGCTCCAACAACAGGTCCATCACCCGCTTCACGGAGATAATCCCCCCGTGCGTGCTGATCTCCACTACATCTTCCGTTGTAAAAGAGCGTGGCGCTCTGAACAGCGACACCAACACCTCTTCCAGCTTCTCATCCGTCTTCGGATCTATAATAAATCCATAATGGACAGTGTGACTATCCACATCCGTTAACTTCGTCTTCGAGCGAAATACCATCTCTACACTTGCGATCGCTTCCGGCCCACTCACCCGGATCACCGCAATCCCACTCTCTCCTACCGCCGTAGAGATCGCTGCAATCGTATCACTAAGCATTTATTCTCTCACCCCTGCATCATCAAATATCTATTCTGAACAGAAATATCTGTTATCTTCAATTATTAAATGTACCATATTCGTCAATAACTTACTTGCATAATGTCTGCTCAAACCTTAGTGATTCCCGAAGGGACAGCGACTCTATCCCCTAACATTGATCAATACCTCACTCCACTGATCCTCGTCTCTTCACTAACTAATCCTTGCTCTACCCCAAGCGCATTCCGAAGGAACAGCGTCCTCCCATCCCACGCAGCAGTTTACAAGCACCACACCCGCTCTCGCTCCCTCACAACCGCCAAAAGTATAGCGTGCCCCGAAGGGGTGAAAAGCGGCTCATATCATCATCGCCTGCCTAAGCGCGTCTACAGAAGTAGTGCCTCCAGCATGTTTTTCAGGTAACCCGGGTGCTCCAAAAGTAAGACGTACCCGAAGGGGGAAAAGCGTTCCATGAACCATAGTTCTGCAGGTGCGCCTCTCCCCCTCACACGTTAATCCAGTTGCGGGTGTCCAGAGGGCGCAGCCCTTGGGGCCCTCCCTTGTAGGGAGGGTTTGGGTGGGTTCAAAAAATAAGACGCAATGCAACATCCCCTAAGGAAACGTCGCTTGCGTCTCATTCATCATTTACTTTGCTTCAGTGTTATAACAACCCGCCGGTTCGGCTCTTCGCCTTTGCTGAACGTCTTAACCTCCGGATGATCCTGAAGTTTGGAATGAATCACTTTACGCTCCTGCGGCGGCATTGGTTCAAGAGCTACTTCCTTACGGGTGCGAACGACCCGACCCGCCAATCTGACAGCCAGATCCTCCAGCGTCTTCTTACGTCTCTCGCGGAAATTCTCTGCATCAAGAATAATACGAATATAACTATCAGAATAGCGGTTGGCAATAATGTTTGCCAAATATTGAAGCGCATCAAGCGTCTGCCCGCGGCGTCCAATGATCATGCCGAGATCGCTGCCTGAGATATTCAGCACGGTGGCATCCTTCTTCTGGACGATCTCCACATCAACTTGAAGTCCCATATTCTCGCCAACGTCTTTAATAAATGACGCCGCCTCTTGATAAGGATCATGATCGGTATAAGAGCTGAGATCCTTCTGAGATTCCAGACTGCGATCCTCCGAATGATCTCCCTTTGGCGGAACTGCCGGGGTCTTGGACAGGAGAGTAAGCTCTACCTTAGCCTCCTTCACCCCAATCAGTCCCAGGAATCCTTTTGATGGCTGCTCTAACACATTAACGGCGACTTGATCCTCGGTGGTGCCGAGCTTAGCCAATCCTTGTCTTACAGCTTCTTCAACGGTTTTCCCTGACGTCACAATTTTATTCATTTCGACTTTTTGGCCTCCTTGGCACCTTTGCCGGGATGACCGGCTTTGAGATTCGAACCGCCCCGTTTCTTACTGGATGACGTGTCGCTACTAGTTGCTACAGCAGGTACAGGTTCTTTCTTTCTATAAATGAAATAATTTTGTCCTATCGTATACAAGTTAGAGAAAATCCAGTACAACGGCAATGCAGCCGGGAAGTTGAAAGCCATAATAAAGATAAGCACCGGATATACCCACATCATAAATTTCATTGGGTTTGGACCGGAAGTATTCATCGTGTTCATATTCGACATCATTCTCGTCTGAATAAATGTCGTTAATGCCGCAACAGCTGGCAAAATATACGTCTTGTCCGGCTCTCCAAGCTGTAACCACAAGAACCCATGGTCACGAATCGCCGAGTTATAATAAATCGAGTTATAGAGCGCGATAAAGACCGGCATTTGAATCAGAAGTGGGAAACATCCCGCCATCGGATTAACCTTATTCTCCTGGAACAGCTTCATCGTCTCCTGTTGCTGTTTCTCAGGATTATCCTTGTAATCCTCTTTGATCTTCGCCAGCTGAGGCTGAATAGCCTGCATCGCTTTTGAACTCTTGACCTGCTTTAATGTTAGTGGAAGAATTAACGTACGAACAATAATCACCATAATTAATACAGCAATTCCATATGCCCCATTGAACCACTTCGCAAACGTATCCAAAGCTAATGAAAAATAATAAACAACATTGGCAGTCCAGAAAGAACCACTATTTTTCATATCTTCGGTAGTAGTAGCCAAATGAGCATTTTGCGTTCCGCAACCGGCTAACAATACGACGAGCCCGATTGCAAGAATAAGGAGGACTAATCTCCTCTTGTTATTGGCAATTCGCGACACTTCAAAACCCCTCTCTTAACCTATCCGTCATCGTAAATCATAACATATTTATAGGGACAAAGAAACAATCATGCTTGGCGTCCGGAAGGCTTGAGCAGCGAGGCTTTACGAAGGACGTGAAGTACGCTTTTCTCCAGTTCCTTATATTCCATTCCGACAGCACCATTGCGCACAATGAGGATGATATCGACATGATCCTGGATCTCGCTCTCATGTAAACGAACAATCTCCTTCAGCATTCTGCGCATACGGTTTCGAACCACTGCATTACCTATCTTCTTACTTGCCGATATACCTAGCCTGAAACGCTCAATATCCGGTTTTCTTGACCAATAAACAACGAGTTGACGGTTAGCAAAAGACTTTCCATGCCGGTACACCCGGCCAAAATCCGCCCGATTTCTTAATCTTAACTTTTTATGCACGAGCAATCTCCTCAACTCTAGACCTGCTAACTGCTATTGTAATTATAAACCATCCAATTATGCAGTAAACCTGATTTTTCGCAAAATCGAGTTCCTTCATATTATAGTCAACAAATAGTCTACAAATTTGACAAATAAACGAAAGGCTCAATTGCTATATCATTCGGCGTACAAAAAAAGACCACCGCAGTGGTCTTCACGCACGCATTACGCACTCAATACTTTTCTTCCTTTTAGGCGACGAGCAGCAAGAACCTTACGGCCATTCTTTGTGCTCATTCTTTTACGGAAACCGTGAACCTTACTACGTTTGCTCACATTCGGTTTGAAAGTCGGTCTCATCTATTGCACCCCCTCTACAGGAATCCGTCACTGTCAAATTCACCATTTTCATAATCCACAGAAAATGCCTTTTTACATTTAATCATAACCATTATAAAAAGTCAACTGAGCCCGGCATATCTTTATCAAACCAAATTTATACACAGCCCACGAAAATGAGCAAAAAAATGATTTATTTTAGTTTTCCACAAGCTAATTTACTATTTCTCCCCAGAATAAAGGTTATACACATGTGGAAAAGTAATTTTATTGGTTTAGATTTCTCCATATTTACAGCATTTATGAATCGGGGTATGATCTGTATGTACAATTGTATACAAGTATACTGAGAGGGTGTAGTTTATGAAATTAGGCATGGTAGGACTCGGAAAAATGGGCCATAATCTGGTCACAAATTTGCTTCGCCATAACCACGAGGTTGCAGCCTATGATATGAATCCGGAGGCAGTAAGCCGTGTTGCTGAACAAGGAGCTATTCCGGCATCAAGTCTGGAACAACTTGTCGCAGCACTCGAACCTCCACGGATTATCTGGATTATGGTACCGGCCGGAGCTGCTCTTCAGTCCGTTATTTCGACCCTGACCCCACTTTTGGATGCAAATGATATCGTCATTGATGGAGGCAACTCCCATTACAAAAATTCAGTAGAACTAGCTGGCGAACTGGCCAAATCCGATATCCACTTCTTTGATGTTGGAACCTCAGGCGGCATCGAAGGTGCCGAACAAGGCGGCTGCTTCATGATTGGCGGCGATGAGGCTGTATTCCGCAGCATCGAACCCATTTTCCATGATATCGCTGTTAAGAACGGTTACATGTTCACCGGCAAAGTTGGAAGCGGACATTTTCTAAAGATGGTCCACAACGGAATTGAATACGGTATGATGCAAGCGATTGCTGAAGGCTTTGAAGTTCTAGACAAGAGTCAATATGAATATAACTACGAGGATGTTGCCAAGGTATGGTCGAATGGATCCGTCATCCGCTGCTGGCTGATGGATTTGATGCAAGATGCTTTCTCCAAGGATCCGAAGTTAGAGAGCATTCGCGGAGTTATGCAATCTTCTGGCGAAGGTAAATGGACGGTTGAGACTGCATTGGAACTGCAGGCAAGTGCCCCAGTTATTGCGATGTCCCTATTCATGCGCTACCGTTCTCTAGAGGACGACACCTTCCACGGCAAAGTTGTTGCTGCCCTACGCAATGAATTCGGCGGCCACGCGGTTGAAGCAAGCAAATAAATATAGGTGTCCCTAATTTTTCATGCTATGATCTTATAAATGCATTGATTTATTAATGCGTGTTTAAAAAGTCAGACTTTCAGCACCGAGAAGGTTGGATGAAGCTAGGGACTGAGGAGTGGAGCGTACGTTTTGGGTACGTGAGCACCGGAAGGCCCAGCTGAATTCAAGATTCGATGTCGAATATGCTCTCAGTGTTACTTCGTGATCAAAGGGGGACTTTTTAAACAACCTCTATTAGTGATAGGAGCATAGAACCATGAAATTCCCCTCAAGTTGGTTAAAGGGCAGTTCACTTGGCGAATCTATCGCCAGTGAGCTGCGCCTTCAAATTATTAGCGGAGCCATCAAACCGGGTACCGTACTATCAGAGAATGGAATCGCTTCTGATTTTGGCGCCAGTCGCTCGCCAGTGCGCGAAGCTTTGAAAACGCTGTCTAACGAAGGGCTAATCACCTTAAAAAGAATGGGCGCAGTGGTAAATGGACTTCTTGTACATGACCTTGAAGAACTTTACGATGTTAGATACTTAATTGAGAGCTTTGCATGGAAACGGCTGGCCGATAGCGATTTAGCAGAGATAATTATTCAATTGCGACAGGTTATCGACAAAATGGAACTAGCCGGTAGACACCGTGATGTTGTGGATTTTGCCTATCAGGACCTTGCCTTTCATGAGACGATTATTACGGCGGCGGATCATACACGAATCTGGCATCTATGGCTGAGCATCCGGCAGATTGTAATGACCGTTATGCTCATTACAACCAAGCAAGTCCTGTCGCAGGATGACGATAAAATCAATTATGTCATTAATAAGCACCGCAAGCTATTAGCAGGCCTGGAATCCAAAGATCCGAACATCATTGTTCAAAATGTCGAGGAATACTTTGAAGACTCTGTCAAAACGTTGCATACAAGTATACCTGAATAACAAATATTATTACTTCATTAACATTCACTTATTTAGGAAGAAGGTGCGCTATGACATCATACATGATCGGTGTTGATATCGGAACGACAAGTACAAAAGCCGTTCTTTACGAAGAAAATGGCACTGTCGTAGCCAATGCAAATATAGGATATCCATTATATACTCCTTCTGCAGATATCGCGGAGCAGGATCCCGAGGAAATTTTTGCTGCTGTTCTGCAGGCAGTCCAGCAAGTAATCCATCAGAGTAAGGCGGATCCGAACCATATCCTGTTCGTCTCCTTCAGTACAGCCATGCATAGTCTAATCCCAGTGGATGGAGCCGGAGCTCCATTAATGCGTTGTCTGACCTGGGCCGATAATCGCAGTGTGAAATGGGCCGATAAACTGAAGAACGAGCTGGGCGGACACGAAATTTATCTTCGTACCGGGACACCGATTCATCCGATGTCTCCGCTCACGAAAATATTATGGCTACGCCATGAACAACCGGATATCTTCAATAATACTCATAAATTCATTTCTATTAAGGAATATATCTTCTTCAAGCTGTTCGGAAAATATATCGTCGATTATTCCATAGCATCAGCGACCGGGCTCATGAACTTACAACGTCTGGACTGGGATGCGGAAGCCCTGAAAATAGCTGGCATTACACCAGAGCACCTATCTCCTCTCGTGTCAACGACACATATTGTGAACGGGCTTGCTCCTGAATATGCCAGCAGAATGGGGCTTCTCCCCTCTACCTCATTTGTGATCGGCGCAAGCGATGGCGTCCTCTCCAATCTAGGCGTGGGTGCTATCGATCCCGGAGTCGTTGCTGTGACCATCGGTACGAGTGGCGCGATTCGAACTGTTGTGGATGAGCCTAGAACGGATCCGAAGGGGCGGATCTTCTGCTACGCTCTAACCGAGAAGCATTGGGTAATTGGCGGAGCGGTCAATAATGGCGGTGGTATCTTTCGCTGGGTGCGCGATGAGATCGCTGCATCCGAGGTTGAGACTGCCAAACGGTTGGGGATCAGTTCCTATGATGTACTGACGAAGATTGCCGAACGGGTTGCCCCTGGCTCTGATGGCCTCCTCTTCCATCCTTATCTATCGGGAGAGCGTGCTCCGCTATGGAATCCGAATGCACGCGGCTCTTTCTTCGGCCTAACCCTTCATCATCAGAAAGAGCATATGATTCGCGCTGTTTTGGAAGGTGTAATCTACAATCTATATACCGTACTGCTTGCCATGGAGGAACAGATTGGAGAGCCACGGAAAATTCAAGCCACTGGAGGATTCGCCCGCTCCCCGCTATGGCGGCAAATGATGGCCGATATTTTCGACCAGATCGTCGTGATTCCAGAGAGCTTTGAGAGCTCTTGTCTGGGAGCCGTCGTGCTTGGCTTATATGCGTTAGGAAGAATCGAATCCTTCAGCCATGTCTCCACCATGATTGGAGAAACCTATGAACATGCACCAAACCGTAAGAATTCAGCCATCTATAAAGAACTCCTCCCCATATATATCCGCATTTCGCGGAAATTAGAGGAGGATTATCAAGCTATTGCCGATTTTCAACGTAAGCATCAAACGAATGATACATTCTGATTATAGAGACAGGACCTGACGTTGTCAGGTCCTTTTTTTTTGGAAAATTTTTTTGAAAAAAGCGCCTCTTCTATCCCACCAACGATCCTCGCTCTAACAACCGATAAAGTTATGCACAATCGATTTATGAACAAATTTCGACCTGCTCGGAATAACCTGTGTACATTATTTTTCGGTAATTCACAGTTCCTGTCGATTTTTAAACAGATTATAAACAATATATAGTGTTGTTGACGGAATTTATACACAAGTTATTGAATTTGTGGATAAATCCGCGCATTCCATTGAAATATAAGGCTTCTTTTGCTATGATTATATTGCTTTCACTGTGAATATCTATTTGACAGTATAAAATTATCAACAGCCTGTGGATAATATTGTGAACAATTCAAAGTTATCCACTTTTATAATGATTACATTTTTCTGAGTACTGGGGATATAACTCCCCTTTATTTATGTTTTTTCGACTTTTTTCTGCATGGCTCATGCCACAATTGGATGATTTAAAAGGAGTGACAGTCTGTGGATAGCCATACCTCTGAAATATGGCAAAATATTTTATCTATCATAAATACCAAGCTAAGCAAGCCAAGCTTCGATACTTGGTTCAAAGCTACCAAAATTGTATCCATCGACGATCATTCCATCGTCATCTCAGCTCCGACCACATTCGCAGTGGAATGGCTGGAGAGCCGGTATACAAAATTGGTGGCCACCACGGTCTATGAATATCTCGACAAACAAGTGGACGTATCCTTCGTCATCGAAAAATCGGCCCCACCCGAGCAACCCCCAGTCTATAAGGAGCCCCAGGCACCCGTCCAAACCGAAGAGAGCATATCACATATGCTCAATCCCAAGTACACCTTTGATACATTCGTTATTGGATCCGGGAACCGGTTTGCCCATGCGGCTTCTCTTGCTGTTGCTGAAGCGCCGGCCAGAGCTTACAACCCGTTGTTTTTGTATGGGGGCGTAGGACTTGGCAAGACGCATCTTATGCATGCCATCGGCCACTATATTCTGGAGCACAGCCCCAGCAGCAAGGTCGTATACATTTCCTCTGAGAAATTTACGAATGAATTTATTAATGCGATCCGAGATAACCGAGCGGAGAGCTTCCGCAATAAATATCGAAATATTGATATTTTGCTGATTGACGATATTCAGTTTATTGCCGGGAAAGAGTCGACGCAGGAGGAGTTTTTCCATACTTTCAATGCTCTGCACGAAGAGCGCAAGCAGATTATTATCTCTAGTGACCGACCGCCTAAGGAGATTCCAACCTTAGAGGAACGGCTTCGGTCAAGGTTTGAATGGGGATTAATCACCGATATTCAGCCCCCGGATCTGGAGACCCGGATTGCCATTCTGCGCAAGAAGGCCAAGGCGGAGAATCTTGATATTCCGAACGAAGCAATGATGTATATTGCCAACCAGATCGATACGAACATCCGGGAGCTTGAGGGAGCGTTAATTCGTGTCGTTGCGTACTCGTCCTTGATTAATCAGGACATTACAACTCATCTGGCTGCCGAAGCTTTGAAGGATATAATCCCTTCTAGCCGTCCGAAGATGATCACGATTCAGGATATTCAGCAGCGGGTTGGAGAATACTTCAATCTCAAGATGGAAGATTTCAAGGCGCGTAAGCGGACCAAAGCCATTGCCTTCCCCCGTCAAATCGCGATGTATCTATCCAGGGAACTGACCGACTTCTCATTGCCCAAGATCGGGGATGCCTTTGGAGGTCGAGATCATACAACAGTAATTCATGCTCATGAGAAAATTTCGCAGCAGATTAAGAATGATCAGGAATTGAATAAAGTTATCAACAACATCACGGAGAAAATTAAAAATTCATCCTGAATAAGCTATAAGCCTATGCACAAGATATTCACATGTGGATAGGCTTCATTTCATATGATTATGCGTGTTATCCACATATTCAGGGCCCCTACTACTACTATTACTATAAATATATAATATACATCTTAGATAATAGCGGCCCTGCCGCCTCAAATTGACAAGACCTACCTTTCTCCCAGAACAAGCTGTTTCAGTTACTAATATGCTGCTTTGAGAGGTTATATTACTACTCACACACTTTAAGAATTAAGATACTTTGTTTAGGAGTTGAATTTATGAAAATCCGCGTTTTAAAACATGAACTGAATGAGTCTATCCAGCATGTATCGAAGGCTATTTCTAGCCGTACAACGATCCCAATTCTAACGGGGATCAAGATCGAAGTTAATTATCAGGGAATGACGCTGACTGCCAGTGATACAGACATTTCCATTCAAGCCTATATTCCAGTTGAAGATAACGAGAAGCAAATTGTACAAGTAGAACGACCGGGAAGCGTCGTATTACCAGCAAAGTTCTTCGTGGAAATCATTAAGAAGCTTCCTTCTTCCGAAATTGAGATGGAGCTTCTAGAGGGATTCCAGACCAGAATCACCTCCGGTTCTACCGATATTCAGATGGTGGGTATGGATCCAGAAGAATATCCTGTACTACCGAGTATTGAAGAGAATCAAGTTATCTCGATTCCTGGCGATCTGCTTAAAAATATGATCAAGCAAACGACATTCTCGATCTCTACCAACGAGACATCACCGATTCTGACCGGTATTCTATGGGATATTAACGGGAATGACTTTAAGCTAGTGGCTACAGACCGTCACCGCTTGGCAAGTCGTACTGCAAAGATCGATAATGCGGATGAAGTTCGCGTCAGCAATACCGTTATTTCTGGTAAGACCTTGAATGAACTTAGCAAGATCGTACCTGACCAAAATACGATTGTGGAAATCGTTGTTGCCGACAATCAGGTATTATTTAAAATTGACCGGGTGCTGTTCTATACTCGTATTCTGGACGGAACCTATCCAGACACTTCCAGAATCATCCCAACGAACTATAAGTCGGAGCTTGTCATTGATACGAAGAAATTAAGCGAGTCGATCGACCGGGCTTATTTGCTGTCTCGTGAAGAGAAGTCGAATATCGTCCGTCTTCAAACCTTCGAGAACAATACGATTGAGATTTCCTCTAGTTCAAATGAACTAGGGAAAGTTGTTGAGCAATTGGATGTAGTACAATATACCGGAGATCCACTGCGGATTTCTTTTAACTCGAAATATATGTTAGACGTTCTTAAGGTGGTTGAGAGCGAGCAGCTTCATATCGGCTTTACCGGTGCAATGAGTCCAATGATCGTTAAGCCGATGGATGATAGCCAGAGCCTCTATCTCATCCTGCCTTACCGCACAACCAACTAACTCTGAGGAAGTTCAAAAAGATTGAACGAAGGAATTTTACCCCTTCCAAGAAAGGAATGAATCAGAGATGAAGAAGATCAGCATCTCGGATGAGTATATTAAGCTGGATCAATTTCTGAAGCTGGCCGACTGTGTTAGTACGGGCGGCATGGCCAAGGCTCTGCTGCAGGAAGAAGCTGTAGCTGTGAATAATGAGCCCGAGCAGCGCCGTGGCCGTAAGTTATACCCTGGGGATATTGTAGAAGTGCGGGATTGCGGCACTTTTCAAGTAGCCAGTAAGTAGCTCCCTGAACCTGAAGCAACAGGTGGAAATGAGGGCATAAACTATCGTGTTTGTTAATAAATTAGGCTTGCAGCATTATCGGAACTATGACGCGTTAAATCTCAACTCTTTTGGAGATGTAAATCTCATTCTCGGACGCAATGCCCAGGGCAAGACGAACTTGCTCGAGGCATTGCTTGTCCTTGCTTTGACCAAATCTCATCGTACGAGTAAAGATCGAGAGCTGATCTCTTTCGGACAAGATCATGCAGCTGTTACGGCTGAGGTTGAGAAGAAGTATGGAACTGTTCAGTTGGAGCTGCGTTTCTCTAACCAAGGCAAGAAAGCGAAGCTTAACGGCCTCGAGCAGCGTAAATTAAGCGAATTCGTTGGCGCATTGAATGCGGTTATGTTTGCTCCGGAGGATTTGGAGATCGTGAAGGGAACCCCTGGTGTACGTCGCCGCTTCCTCGACATGGAGATTGGTCAAGTGCAGCCAAGCTATTTATATCATTTGCAGCAATATCAGAAAGTGCTTGTACAGCGTAACAACTTACTTAAGCAGGCTTGGGGCAAAGAAGCTGAGCTTGCGGTCATGCTGGAGATCTGGAATGAGCAATTAGTGGAGCATGGTGTTAAAATTATCAAGAAGAGGAAACAATTCATAAAGAAACTGCAAAAATGGGCTGAACAGATTCATGACGGTATAACTGGGGGGAGCGAGAAGCTCAAATTGTCCTATCTTCCCTCCTTCGGAGAGGCCGAGGTGGAAGATGAAGCTGTCTTATTGGAGCAATTTATGATAAAGTTATCACAAATGAAGGATCAGGAAATCCGCCGCGGCATGACCCTTGCGGGTCCTCATCGCGATGATATAACTTTTTATATTAACGGCAATGAAGCACAAACCTATGGTTCACAGGGGCAACAGCGGACCACAGCACTATCACTTAAATTAGCGGAGATTGAGCTTATTAACGAGGAGATCGGCGAATATCCGATCCTGCTCCTGGACGATGTATTGTCCGAGCTTGATCCATACCGTCAAACCCAATTGATCGAGACATTTCAGAGTAAAGTGCAGACGTTCATCACGGCTACGGGAATTGAGAGTATTAACGAGAGCCGGCTTCAGAACGCCAGCATTTTTCATGTTCATGAGGGACAAGTCCAGAGATAAGGTGGGAAGGTAAGCGATGTACATTCATTTGGGGGGAGAGAAGATCATTCTCTCATCGGAATTGGTAGCGATCTTTGATATATCGATTGAGAAATCATCCAAAATATCGAAACAGTTCGTAAGTCACGCGATCCAGGAGAAGAATGTGGTACGGATCGGAGAAGAAGAAGCCAAATCCATCGTTGTAACCAAAAATATCGTGTACTACTCGCCGATTTCCTCCTCGACATTGAAGAAGAAGACCAATCTGAATTATTTGGCGTGATCGTGAATTGAATCTATAGAAGTAGGTGAAGGCATGTCTATGAACGAACAATCATATGATGAGAGTCAGATACAGGTATTGGAAGGTCTCGAGGCTGTCCGTAAACGTCCGGGGATGTATATTGGTTCGACCAGTGCCCGGGGCTTGCATCATTTGGTCTGGGAAGTCGTTGATAACAGTATTGACGAGGCATTGGCCGGCTATGCCAATAAGATTGACGTAATAGTTCATGAAGATAATAGCATTACGGTTATCGATAACGGGCGTGGCATTCCGGTTGGTGAACACCCGAAATTGAAGAAATCGTCCCTTGAGGTTGTTATGACGGTTCTCCATGCCGGGGGTAAATTCGGCGGTGGCGGGTATAAAGTATCCGGCGGTCTGCACGGGGTCGGCGTATCTGTAGTGAATGCCCTATCCGAGAAAGTAGTCGTTGAAGTTAGACGGGACGGTCATGTCTATCAACAGGAATATCGTCGTGGTGTTCCTCAGTATGACGTCCGTGTGATCGGCGATTCGGATCCAGAAGCAACCGGGAACAAGACGACGTTCCATCCCGACCCGGAAATTTTCACGGAAACAACTGTTTTTGACTACAACATCTTGTTATCGCGGATTCGTGAGCTAGCTTTTTTGAATAAAGGTATCAATATTTCATTGACCGATGAACGTACGGGGGTCTCTGGGACTTTTCACTATGAAGGTGGAATTAACGAGTATGTTAAATATTTGAATCATAACAAGGAAGTACTGCATGAGCAGCCAATCTACGTTGAAGGCCAGCGTGATATGATTCAGGTTGAAGTCGCTTTGCAATATAACGACAGCTATTCGGAGAATATATTCTCCTTCGCCAATAACATTAACACGCATGAGGGCGGTACACATGAGTCCGGATTTAAGAGTGCGTTGACGAGAATTATTAATGATTATGCCCGCAAAAATAACATGATCAAGGATAATAACTCTAACTTGAGTGGGGATGATGTACGCGAGGGATTAACAGCGATCATTTCCGTGAAAATTCCTGAGCCGCAATTTGAAGGGCAGACGAAGACAAAGCTAGGTAATAGTGAAGTACGTGGCATTGTTGAGTCCTTGTTCGCAGAGAAGCTGCAGGAATTTATGGAGGAGAACCCAGCGGTGTCGCGTCGGGTTCTTGAGAAGGCTTTGCAAGCTTCGCGTGCTCGAGAAGCAGCTCGTAAGGCGCGAGAACTGACGCGCCGTAAGAGTGCGCTCGAAGTCAGTGCCTTGCCAGGCAAGCTCGCGGATTGCTCCTCCAAGGATGCATCGCTGAGCGAACTGTATATCGTCGAAGGTGACTCCGCAGGCGGATCAGCCAAGCAAGGCCGCGATCGTCATTTCCAGGCGATTCTGCCGCTGCGTGGTAAGATTCTAAACGTGGAAAAGGCGCGCCTTGATCGCATTTTGGGTAATGCAGAGATTCGTGCCATTATTACCGCACTAGGTACTGGGATCGGCGAGGAGTTCGATATTTCCAAAGCCCGTTACCACAAAGTTATTATTATGACCGATGCCGACGTCGACGGCGCCCATATCCGTACATTGCTGTTGACCTTCTTCTTCCGTTACATGCGGAAGATTATCGAGGCAGGATATGTATATATCGCACAACCACCTTTGTTCAAGGTGGAGCGCAATAAAGTTGTTCGCTACGCTGGTTCTGAAGCGGAACGTGATGCGATTATTGCCGAGTTTGGCGAGAATGCCAAATTTAATGTGCAGCGCTATAAAGGTCTCGGTGAGATGAACGCTGAGCAGCTGTGGGAGACGACCATGGATCCTGAGAGCCGTACGATGCAACAGGTATCGATCTCCGATGCGATGGAAGCTGATAAAATATTTGATGTACTCATGGGCGATAGTGTCGAGCCACGGCGCGACTTCATCCATGAACATGCTAAATATGTGAAGAATCTAGATATCTAAATTTAGATATCTTAGTAAAAAGGCCGAGAAGAGGTGTCCCCTCAACTCGGTCTTCTTATTTTTCTCGTAGAATGATGAATTACTTCGCTTTAAGACGTCCATAGTGGACGGCATAGCGGCGGATTTTCTTATAAATCTCTTTGTTATTCAGATGCTTAAAAGGGAAAAGTGCAGGGAGCGTATTCACTTCTAGAATCCAGATGCGATGTTGTTCGTCGATAGCCAGATCAAGTCCGATCTCCTTCAGGTTGGGAAATCTGCGGACGAGCTGGGTGGCAACGCGTACACCCAATAGCTTCATCTCTTTATACAAAGCATTAAATTGCTTAGGGGTAAGATGAGGGGCAAATAAACTCTCAATGGTCATAATCGTGCCGCCGCCGCGGTAATTGGTAATGATCTTCTGCGGGGCTGCCAAGCGTCCGATGAATCCGGTTGTCTCCCAATTTTTAAGCGGTGTCTTCTGAACAAGGGCGCGGATATCGAATTTGGAGCGCCGGAATGTGAGCATACGAATGCCGGTCTGAATCAGGTACAATCTTCTGCCGGTATGCGAGGAGATGGCAGCATGCAGCTCCTCCATCGTTGAGAACACCTCAGAATGGATGCCATGCCTGAGTTTATATTGATAACCCGCACCAGCATCAAGCTCGTCATGCCATAGTTCAGCACTCATGACCCCGATCCCATAAGTTCCGTTATCTGGTTTAATAAATACGACACCATAAGTATTCAGCATTTCTCCAAGATGCTCGGCAGAATATTTCCTTGTATCTGGAATGTAAGAGCGAATGAGTTCATTCTGCCGTAAAATAACGGTCTTCTCCCATTTACTTGCTATTCGCTGTATCGCCAAGTACTTATCCTTCCTTTCTGTACCCCGGATGCTGCCCTAAGGTATGAAAAACATAGGACAGGAGAGATAAACAATGATATAATTATAGGATGCGGGGATTTTATAAGTTTTTTGATCATTAGAATAAATTGCCTATATTTTAGTGTATGAAGAGAAGTAACAATGGGAATGGACACATCCCCATTTTTATTATTGTCTATGGAAGTTTAGGATGAGAACTCGTTACGTTTAAGTGAGCCGTTTTTGTGAAACGATGTTAATGACTGGCTTTTTCATAATCATCCTGTACGTAGGCACATGGATAAATTTTTAGGAGGTCCAGCATGGCGGAGGAAAAATTTTCGCAAATTGTAGATAGGGACATTAATGTGGAAATGCGCGAATCCTTTATGGATTATGCGATGAGCATCATTGTCAGCCGTGCTTTGCCCGATGTTAGGGATGGTTTGAAGCCTGTCCATCGGCGCATTTTGTATGCGATGTCCGAGCTCGGTATGTATCCAGATAAGCCGTTTAAGAAATCAGCAAGAATCGTCGGCGAAGTTATCGGTAAGTACCATCCTCATGGTGACTCAGCGGTATATGAGACTATGGTACGGATGGCGCAGGATTTCTCGATGCGTTATATGCTCATTGAGGGTCATGGTAACTTTGGCTCCATCGACGGTGACTTTGCAGCAGCGATGCGTTACACAGAAGCACGTCTATCCAAAATAGCAATGGAAATGCTGCGCGATATTAATAAAGAGACGATCGACTTCATGCCGAACTATGATGGTGAAGAGCATGAGCCTGTTGTATTGCCGGCGCGTTATCCGAATCTACTCGTCAATGGTGTATCGGGGATCGCAGTCGGGATGGCTACTAACATTCCACCGCATAATTTGGGTGAGGTCATCGATGGGGTTCAGGCGATGATCAAGAACCCGGATATCGATTCTTTGGATTTGATGGAGTATATCAAGGGGCCGGATTTCCCGACCGCAGGCTTTATCGTAGGTCGTTCGGGCATTCGTCAGGCATATACAACGGGTCGCGGCTCGATCACGATGCGTGCCAAAACCACGATTGAAGAGAACAACAATAAGGCGCGGATCATCGTTGATGAATTGCCTTATCAAGTTAATAAAGCCCGGCTCGTTGAGAAGATTGCCGAGCTAGTGCGAGAGAAGAGAATCGATGGCATTACCGATTTGCGTGATGAATCGGACCGTAATGGAATGCGTGTCGTTATCGAACTTCGCCGGGATGTAAATCCGAATGTCGTATTGAACAATTTATACAAACATACTTCATTGCAGAGCACTTTCGGTATTAACATGCTAGCCATCGTTAATAACGAACCAAAGATTCTGACGTTGCGCGAAGTCCTTCACCATTATTTGCTGCACCAGGTTGAAGTTATTCGCCGGCGGACGGAATTTGATCTGAAGAAGGCAGAAGCCCGTGCTCATATTTTGGAAGGCTTGCGCATTGCCCTTGATCATCTGGATGAGGTTATCGCTTTGATCCGTAGTTCGCAGAATGCAGAGATCGCCCGTAATGGCTTGATCGAGCGCTTTGGTCTGAGTGAGGAGCAAGCACAGGCGATCCTGGATATGCGTCTCCAACGCCTGACTGGTTTGGAGCGCGAGAAGATTGAGGCAGAATATCAGGAGCTTTTGATTAAGATCGCTGAATATCGTGAGATTCTTGCTAATGAATCTCTTGTCTTGCAAATCATTAGTGATGAATTACAAGACATTCGTGATCGGTATTCCGATGACCGTCGTACTGCTATTACGGTTGGTGAAGAGAGTATTCTGGACGAGGACTTGATTCCGCAAGAGGAGGTCGTGATTACGATCACTCATACGGGTTACATCAAGCGTCTGCCGGTTACGACTTACCGCAGTCAGAAGCGGGGAGGACGCGGCGTCGTCGGGATGGATACGAAGGATAATGACTTCGTTGAGCATCTCTTCGTGACGAACTCACATCATTATTTGATGTTCTTCACGGATCGCGGCAAAGCTTACCGGCTCAAAGCCTATGAGATTCCAGAGCTTGGCCGGACCGCACGCGGAACGCCTATTATTAATCTGATTCAGATTGAGCAAGGTGAGACGGTTAATGCCGTTATTCCGGTAGAGAAATTCGATGAGGATAAATACTTGTTCTTCGCGACTCGTCAAGGTATTGTGAAGAAAACTCCGCTTGAGGATTACGTGAATATACGTAAGGGCGGTCTGATCGCGGTTAATCTCCGCGAGGATGATACTTTGATTGACGTAAAACTTACCGATGGTGAACAAGAGCTTATTATGGGTACAGCCAAAGGGATGTCAATCCACTTCCCAGAGAGGGATGTCCGTTCCATGGGTCGCGCAGCTACTGGTGTGAAGGGGATTACGCTCGATGAGGACGACCAGTTGATCGGTATGGACGTTATCGTACCAGATCAGGATATTCTGATCGTCACCACGAAGGGATACGGTAAACGTACTCCAGTGTCTGATTATCGTATTCAGAGCCGTGGCGGTAAAGGGATTAAGACGATCAACGTTACGGACAAGAATGGTCCTGTTGTGGGGCTTAAGGTCGTTAAGGATGACGAAGATCTGATGATCATTACTAGCAGCGGAACCTTGATCAGAACAAGCATGGAGGGCATTTCTACCATGGGTCGTTATGCACAAGGGGTTAAGCTGATTAATATCCGTGATGAGGATTCTGTAGCTACGGTCTGCCGTTCGGATAAGAGCGATGACAATGAAGATACGGATGAGACAGATGAGATGAATGAAGGCAGCACCGACTCTATTTCAGAAGATATCACTACTGAAAATACGAGCGAAACGCCTGAGACAGATGAAGAATAATCACATATTTCTAGAGGACTTCCAGCCGGAAGTCCTCTTTTATTACTTTTCAGCGTTAAAAGAAGGATTGTTGGTCTAGTCAACTCGTAATATAATGGCTATAACCTTGTAGTACTTTTTCACTATACATATTAAATTTACATATTAATTTTAAAGATTCGCCCAAGGAGAGATTGAGAAATGGTGAATATTCCCCTAGCCGATGCAAGACCAGGTTTAAAAATAGCAAATCATGTGTATACACCGCTTGGCGGGCTTTTACTGCAAAAAGGGAAGGTTCTCTTACCACGAGATCTAGATATTTTGCGCGCTTTTATGGTGGCTCATGTGGAAGTAGATGAGTCGCCGATGATGGGGCGAGGGGAGTCCGCGAATTCTACCGCAGGTGATAAATCGAAGCCCGCAGCCGTCTCTACGATTGAACTGGATGCGAGCCCAATCGAATCTTTACATAAAGAATATGATCGGATGCTGTTGCTGACGAAGAATGCTTTCCAATCTGTACTGGCTGCTGAACTACCTATCTATGAGCTACGCAATCAGTTGGAGGCTCTGCTTAAGCAATTGAAGCACTATAATGCTCTCACGTTTATGCCACATAACACTAAAGAATATGATTACTTGTACCATAATGCTATATTATCTTCTCTGACCTCCTATCAGTTGGCGGGGTGGCATGGGCTTCCGCAGAAAGATTGGATGCAGGTTGCTTTTGCTGGTCTGCTGCATGATATCGGTAATACGAAGATAGATCCGCAGATCCTGTTCAAGGCTGAGCCCCTAACTGAAGCTGAGCGAGATGAGATGCGTATGCATACGACATATGGCTATCAGCAGTTGCGCAAAACTTCAGCAATCAATGAAGGAGTACGTTTAACGGCTCTACAGCATCATGAGAAAATGGATGGTAGCGGTTATCCATTTCATCTTGTCGGAGAGAAGATCCACATTTATGCTAGGATCGTCGCTGTCGCAGATATTTTCCATGCGATGACGCTAAACCGGGCATACCGCAGAGCAGCATCTCCTTATCTGGTATTGGAGCAAATCAAGACTGAATCCTTCGGCAAGCTGGATCCTAGTGTGGTTCAGACTTTCGTGGATAAAGTTACGCAATTTCATAACGGAACAAGAGTAATGTTAAGTAATGACCAGATAGGGGAGATCGTATTTTCTGATCGTAATCATCCTACACGACCTATGGTATCTGTGCAGGGTAAGATTATTAATCTGGTTCAAGAGACTAACTTGTATATTGAAGAAGTCCTCACATAGAGAGGAAGTTCAAAAAGCCCCTTTTGATAAGAAAACCGAATCGGAGCCAATTCAAGGATGAGCGATCGCAATTCAGGGGTAGGTTCTCTTGCGATATAGAATTCCATCTGCTCCGCTCCTTAGGCCCTAGTCTCATTCAACTGAAGCCGCACATCGAAAGAATAAGCGTCGGTGTTGAAAACCGCCCTACTTTGAACTGATACTTAAAAAGAAGTTAAAAAAGGGTTGCAATTATTTTTGATATAGGGTATATTTATAAACGCTGTTGCAAACAACGAAAGTTGCTTTAAAAAAAGATTTTAAAAAAAGTCTTGCATTGATAGACAGCATGTGATATATTATAAGAGTTGCTGCTGAGAACACGGCAACGACGAAAACGAAGTTGATCTTTGAAAACTGAACAACGAGTGAGCGGGTTTCACGTCAAGTGAAATCTAAGAAATAAGTCAGTTTCAAAATGAGCAAGTCAAACACTTTATTGGAGAGTTTGATCCTGGCTCAGGACGAACGCTGGCGGCGTGCCTAATACATGCAAGTCGAGCGGACTTGATGGA
>DASYFA010000037.1:0-6055 GCA_036498705.1 Paenibacillus sp. | reverse complement strand
TATCGGTTTTTATTTGTACAGATCAAGACAGAGAGACTACAACAAAACATAACTTGTATAGATAAAAGTAAAAAGGATATTGAAGTGGAGGGGAAAGATGAAGCATACACAAGTACCAGAGAGTGAACAATCCAAGGAGTTATTTGCGTATTTTGGACTAGCAGTCTATTATGGTCAAGCCCTAGAACAGCAGTTGACCAATTTGTTATTGCTCACCAAATTATCGCAAGGCAAGACGCCCACTGAAGCAGATCTGACGGATCTGTATCAGCGAAAACTCAGCAATTCACTCGGTCAACTCATCAAAGAAATACAGCATCACTTTCCTTTCTCGGAGCAAGAAACCGCTCAGCTAGAAGAAGTATGGAAACAGCGAAACCATATCGTTCACGATTATTTCAAAGAACGGATACAAGAAACATTCACCCCTGCTGGAAGGGCAAAGATGATCGAGGAGTTAAAACGATTCAAAAATAAAGCTAGACGGCTAGAAATCAAATTACAGGGCTATTGTACAGAAATGTTCACGAAACTGGGGCTAGAAGAGGAGACCTTGCACTAATAACTCTTCTAATCCGCAGTCCTCTACAACCTCCGGTCTAAAATGAATCTTAGAAGCTCTAACGCAGCGTGATAGTGCAGATAGAGCTTCGCCTAATGCCGGAAGCATCTCTGGTGTTAGGCGCTCACCCGGTTCCCACCACCAATTCATAATATTCAATGTTTGGCTCTTCTTATCCACCACCGGTTCAAATCTCGCAATAAAACGATCATTATATAATAAAGGCAGTACATAATATCCATATTCTCGTTCCAAAGCGGGTTTATAGACTTCCCAGCGGTAATGAAATCCAAATAATTGTCGGATCAGTTCTCGATCCCATATCAAGTTATCGAGTGGAGCTATTACAGCTGCAAACGAATAACCTGATTGACTCTCAGCATCTTCTGACTCTTGCTGTATTACAGCTTCTAAAGTTAGAGCGTCCATGCTACGGATGTAGAGTGGGAGCTTAATACCCTCCACTAGAACTTCCCTGAGGCTATCGCTTTGTAACAGCCTTTGAATCGCTGCCGCACGTTCCTTGCTCTTCAGACCGGAAATCCCCAGCCATCCGTCTCCGGATTTATTCCATAACAGTCCGATACTGCCTATTCTACGCAGCACATACCAATCATGAAATTGTTCATCGGTGGGGTTAGGGTCTTTCGTGTTCAAAAGATGATGTGGTAGCAGACGTTCAGCGAAATCGTAATACCGGCGGGTATGAACACGATGATGAACGACTATCTCCCCCCAAAAGTACATACTTTCCAAAGCGGCACGTGATAGTCTAGCCGGAGCCCAAGCCCAATCCACCTTGTCCTTTCCTTCTACGTCCAAGGAGGAGAGAGGACCGCGCTTTATTAGCTCCTCACGAACCTGCTGTACGGCAGCCATTACAGGTTCATTAACCTGATGGTACAAGGCAGAAGCTTCTCTTCTCCGTTTGAAATAAGGCCAGTCCTCTGTACAATAAATGGACATGTTCTTGTCCCAACCATCGAATAGAAGTCGGTCTTGATACAGTAGCTCTTGGGCTTGCTCAGGCGTGAACCCGGGAACTCGTGCTTGGAGGACAAGCTCATGGTTATGGCCTGCGATGTTAAGAGGATCATATTGGATACAGCCTACGTGACGAACATAATCATAAATACTAAGTTTACCGGCAGGAAGAGCGCCCCTGGTTAACTTTTGGTGTGCCAGGAGAAAAAGTCGAGCTTGTTTCTTAGTTATAGTGTATGTACGCATCAAATGCCTCCTTCACCTATATGTATTATTTTTCATTTTATAGAACAAACGTTCTAATATCAAGTGTAGAAAAACCCTGAATCACAGATGTGACTCAGGGCATCGATTACATTTTCTCTAACGATGGTTGCAAGCTGCCTAACGAAGTTCGGGAGGATGCACTCTTATTATTGTCTATACTGTTAGAACCAGCACCTACTTGCAGCTGATACATCCGGAAGTATCTGCCGCCGAGTGCCATCAGCTCATCGTGGCTACCGCGCTCTACGATCTCTCCGTGATGCAGAACCAGAATCTGATCTGCACTTCGAATCGTGGATAAACGGTGTGCGATGATGAATGTCGTGCGTCCTTTTTTAAGGACTTCTAATGCATCTTGAATGACGCTTTCGGTCTCCGTATCGATATTGGAGGTGGCTTCATCAAGAATCAGAATAGCAGGGTCGAAGGAGAGCGCTCTGGCAAACGAAA
Organism: Paenibacillus sp.; assembly: GCA_036498705.1. Classification (GTDB taxonomy): domain Bacteria; phylum Bacillota; class Bacilli; order Paenibacillales; family Paenibacillaceae; genus Fontibacillus. The sequence continues at coordinate 3,792 of DASYFA010000037.1, read as the reverse complement.
TCAATTGCCGCTGACCTGCAGATAGGGTGCTCCCTTTTTCAATAACGGGTTCATCAAAACCTTGAGGAAGGTGGGCCAGCAATTTATCTGCTCCGACTTCCCGTAAAGCCCGTTCAACCCGCTCGCGTGAGATTCGTTCATCCCCCAGGCTGACATTAGAAGCAATCGTACCAGTGAAGAGGTAAGGGTCTTGAAGAACAATCCCCATGTGATTACGCAGCCATTGCTTCGGAATATCTGTGACCTTCTGGCCATCAATCGTGATTTCACCTTTTTGCGGATCATAGAACCGGAATAACAAGTTGATTATCGAGCTTTTTCCGGAACCGGTATGACCCACTAGAGCAACCGTTTCTCCCGGACGTGCTTCAAAGGAAATATCGCGAAGGACGAAGTCTTTTTTATAAGCAAAGGACACGTTCTTAAACTCCACTTTTCCTTTATATCGCGGCATGGAACCGTCGGTAACATTTTCCCCAGGCTCATCCATAAGAGTAAACACACGACCCGCAGATACCATAGAAGTGTCGAGATTTGCAAGCTGATTCACCATACCTGTAATCGGTTGGAACAAACGTCCAAGCACATCGACGAAGGCGTATAGAACCCCTAAAGATACAAAAGTAGAACCCGTAATACTGCCATGTCCGAAATACCAAAGCACCATCACAAAAGAGAGACTGCGCAACGAGTTCACCAGGTTGTGGGAGGTAAAGGCATTCAAATTCAGCATTTTATTCTGATATTTCAAGTAGTCATCGTTCAGATGCTCAAATTCTTCACCAAGCTGCTTCTGACGGCGGAATATGCGAACAATGGACATTCCTTGAATCGATTCATTAATGATAGCGTTGATCTCACTCAGACGTGAGCGGATAATCGTATTATATTTTGTAGCGATTTTGCGATAGAGCACGATCCAAAGAATAAGAATCGGGATGATGAACAAGCTGATCAGACCTAGCCGGACATCGAGCAAGAACAAGGCGATGTATACGCCTGTAATATTAATAATACCGGTACTGAAATTGGAGAGAACGGCAATGAATAGATCTTTTATCGCCTCAGTATCATTGGTTACACGGGAGACTACCTTACCTGCTGGCAAGTTGTCAAAAAAGTAAACCGGAAGTCGCTTGATATGCGCATACACATCGGTTCGCAGTTTTCGGATCACCTGATTCGCTGAAGATTGCAGCCAATAGGTTTTACCAAATTCGGCAAAGATCGAAATCACTAGGAAGATAGCGTACAAACCGACTAGCTGATAAATGCCTGGAAGCTCAGGTTTGTAAAAAGCGAACAGCTCATCTGCTGAAAGCTTAACCGCAGGATAGATGGATTCGTCCTCACCACGTGTGATATGCATTTCACCATTGCTGAACTTTCGCTCACCATCTGGTTGTGTTACAGCTTCATTAATAAAGTAGAAGGTTCTTCCCTCTTGAAGAATGCGAATTTCTTGACCCTTAGCTTCCCCGGGTTCAAAACGATCTCCTCGTTTATAATAAGCGTTGTTATACTGAACGGCCTCATCTGGAGAAGTAGTGCTAAAATAAGGCTTTTCAATGGCCAGCATATGATTGTCAATCATACTTTTGGCGATAAACGGACCTGCCAGTTCAGCCGCTACCCCGATGGAGAGGAGTAGAAGGGCTGCAATAAAGGTTTTTTTTGCAGTCAATGCGTATTCAAGCAGGCGTTTGCCTGTACTCTTTGTCAACGGTGACACCTCCTAAAAGTTTTGCTTAGTCATAGCTAGTATGTCTATTAATCATTCGATAAATTATTCTCTACTTGCTGCCGGTCATACTGCTCGCGGTACCAGCCATTCATATCTAATAGCTCCTGATGCGTACCACGTTCAACAATGTGGCCGTTATCCAGTACAACGATGATGTCGGCATGTTGAACAGCAGAGAGGCGATGCGTAGAGATCAATGTTGTTTTTCCTGCACGCTCTTGGCGAATATTCTCAATAATCTGGGCTTCCGTACGAGCGTCAACAGCGGATAAAGCATCGTCCAGAATAAGTACATCTGGATTGGCGATAAAAGCTCTGGATAAGGATACACGTTGTTTTTGACCACCGGATAAGGATACTCCACGCTCACCAACCAACGTATCTAAACCATCGGATAATGTGCCTAAGTCATTTTGGAAGGCGGCAGCTGTGATAGCTTTCAAGATCGTATCGTCGTCCGCGTTATCCAGACCAAATTGAATATTCTGACGAACAGATTTAGAGAAGAGGATCTGTTCCTGAGGAACATATCCCATCCAGCTGTGCAGTTGATCCAATGAAATCTGTTGAATTGGAACACCAGAGATGAGAATTTCACCATTACCTGTCGGATATTCTCGTAGCAGCTGTTTGAGCAGCGTTGATTTACCGCTACCTGTACGACCGACTACACCTAGTGTTTGCCCTTGGTTCAAGGTCAGACTGACATTAGTCAAATTGTCAATCGTCGATGAAGGATAACGGAAGGTCACATCGTTAAGTTCAATTCGGGTAGGATTTGCAACATGAACCGGGTTAGCGGCACTCTGAACATCTGCTTTGGAGTTTAGCGTCTCATCAATACGTTCGAGAGAGGCACCCCCGCGTTGCATGATGTTGATCAGCTCACCAATGGCGAACATCGGCCATACAATCATCCCGAGGTACATATTGAAGGAGACTAGATCACCCAGCGTGATCTGATTACGGAATACAAGATAAATCCCATAGGTAAGACCGATAATGTAGCTGAGTCCAACGCAGAATCGAATTGTCGGTTCAAAGAAGGCATCTACACGGGCTACAGCCATATTCTTGTTGTATACATCTTCTGTAATATCCGAGAATCGTTTCTCATCGAGTCTCTCTTGCACATAAGCACGGATAACCCGCACACCGGAGACAGATTCGAGAACCTGATCATTCATATCTCCGAATGCATCTTGTGCTAAGGAATAACGATCATGTATTGCTTTGCCATAAAAAATCATAGCGATTGCAATTAACGGTAATGGCACTACCGCTGCGAGAGTCAGCTTCCAACTGACGAGAAACCCCATTGCAAACAGTACGACTGTGAGATAGATTGTTGAATCCACCAGAGTGAGCATACCGAATCCCACGGTAGCTGAGACCGCTCTAATATCGTTGGTTGCCCGAGCCATCAGGTCACCGGTTCTATTGCGTTCGAAGAACGATGGGGTCATGGTCATCAAATGATTCATAAATCTCGAGCGCAGAAGGCGCTCTACGAGGTTGGAGCCTCCGAATAATTTGTGCATCCATATGTAGGTAATCCAATAAATGACTAACAGTAAAATGAGGATCATGCCGATATACTTGGCTAATGATGCTGTAGTAATAGAACCGCGTACTATGTCGTCAATGGCATTGCCTAGCAGACGTGGGGGTAATAATTCAAGCACACCTACTCCAATAAGTAAGATTAGGCCAATCAGGTAACGCCTTTTTTCTCGGCGAAAGAACCAGCCGAGATTGCGGAGAACGGAGAACAAGTAAATCCCTTCCTTTCGGGTTGTAATAAGAGCTTGTGATGTTGGTAAAAGCGCAAGTGATTATCTCTGTAGTAACCAAAAAAGGCATATCATCCGAAAACGGACGATATGCCTGTAATTTACAGCTATCATGCGCACGGTGCTATACAGCACCAGGCATGCGAGAGACCTTCAAGAACTAAAGTTATGCGATTAGTCAAACTCGCGAGAACTTCAGGATCGGTTCACTACTTGGGCTGCTTCGGTATTCGATTGAGTAAAAATTCCAACAAT
>DASYFA010000036.1:0-5809 GCA_036498705.1 Paenibacillus sp. | reverse complement strand
ACGAGTGGACCAAACTGGAGAGTAGTGGAGTGCGGACGGTAGCTGAGCCGTAACGAAGAACGGGGCAGAACACCCATTTTCCCGGCCAGTTCCTGGCTGATCCTTACGCCATCGAACCTGGCTAAGGGAATGACTTTGACGGTGTGCCTAAATGAGCCGAATGCGAGCTGAACCGGACAATGTGTTGGGATTTTCCATTGTTTTATCAGCTGTTCGCCTAGGACGATATAATCATTATCCAGCAGATTCGGGCTCATAATTTGAATCTTTATTTTTTTGGAGGGCATGAAGCGTAAGTCTCCTTCCAAGCTTAAGCTTGATATCCTGGATGCTAATAAGGGTATCTGCGTAAGTGCATGTAATGCATCATATGAGGACATAGAATCCTTGGTGATTGACCCATGTTTGATTTCATTAGCCTATATTCTAGGATCTTGCGGAAGGAACATGAGGGGCCGGGGGGAAGGTAGGTATATAGATGAATCCTTGGATTTATATTCTAGTCAGTGTGGTTGTCGCTGCTTTCGTCGGCGGTATCACGAACCATTTTGCTATTAAGATGCTTTTCCACCCGAGAAAGAAGATCATGATCGGTCGATTTCGCGTTCCATTTACCCCGGGGTTAATACCGAAGCGTCGGGAAGATATCGCGCAGTCTCTCGGGAATGTCGTCGCCGATTACCTGGTAACTACGGAAGGGCTACAGGATATGGTACTCCGCCCATCTTTCAAGCAGAAGGTAGAGGAGTATCTGAAGGCACTTCTCTATAAATGGACGCAAAGCCCACTCACACTGAAGGAAGCAGCTTTGACTGTATGGGATGAGGAGAAGTGGGAAGAGATCAAGTTGAAACTGACCGATACGGCCAACATGGTTCTTGAACGTGGGGTCGATTTGGTATGGGATCAATATGGTCTGGGTGACAAAGCGCTTAAGGAGGTTATTCCCGGCTGGACAGACGAGAACCACGAGCGCTGGAGCGAGATGGCTGCGGATGCCTTGCTGCAGACGGTCGAGGAGGAATTACTCTCTGCCGGAGGTCAGCGGATGCTGTCGAAGATGGCGGCTGGCATGGCCGATCAAGCGGGGGGATTCCTGGGTACAATGGCAGCGATCTTCATGGATGAAGATAAGATCGTTCGCAAGCTGACCCCTGCTCTAGTCCGTGCTCTAAGGGGAGACGAGACGAAAGCCAAGGTAGCTGGAGCAATTAAGGGCAAACTGGAGGAATATGCCGAGAAGCCTGTTAGTGAATTGCTGAAGCTGTTGGCGGATGAAGAGGGTAAGGATTGGATTGTCTCGCAGCTTCAGAGGTTACCAGTGGGTAAATGGGTAAGTAGGGCCGAGGAAGTGAAGTTATCGTCCTTGCTTGCTTCATGGAAACCACAATTGGAGAATGCGATTCCTGGCTTTACAGATCGTATGTTAAGAGGAATAATCCGTGGCATACCGGTAGTGATGACGGCCATTCAATTGCCTAAGCTGGTGCATGAACAGGTACAGAAGTTCCCGATCGAATTGCTGGAGGAAGTGATCCTCAGTGTCTCCGGCAAAGAATTCCGTGCGATTACTTGGTTGGGCGTAGCCCTCGGGGGAATGATCGGGTTAGTTCAGTCTATATTCTTGCTTTGGTTGCGCTAGATAGGTCACTTCATTATGCTTAAGTAGTGACTGATCCTCGAAAATCTGCACTAACAGTGGCAGGTACTCTATGAATCGGTTATCATTATTGTTTGGAGTCTTTCTTACAAAATTTCAGGAGGAAATAGAAATGAATATTTATGATAAAGCGAATGAATTAGCAAAATCGTTGAGAGAAAGTCAAGAGGTTACGGATATCAAATCGGCGATGAAGCTGATCGATTTGGACCAAGACAGCAAGCGGATGCTGGACGAGTTCCGCACACAACAGAATGAGATGCAGCAACGAATGATGACCGGAGATATGCCATCTCAGGAAGAGATGGGGCAGATGGAGAAGCAATTTGAGAGCCTTAGCCTCAATCTGAACATCCGCCGACTGTTCGATGCGGAGCGCCGTCTGAGCATTATTATCCAGGATGTGAACAAGATCATTACAGACAGCCTGCAGGACCTATACGGCCCATCGATTGAAGGCTAAAGGATTAAATAAATCTCTCATATTGTTTGAATCTCCTTCATAGAGTAGATATATATAGATTCCATGTACGAGCCTATGGATATCGTCTATTCCAAGAAATGAAGGAGTTGTAGCTAAGATGAAAGTTGTCAAGAAGAAGAGCAAATGGAAGCATGCCATGTATTTGATTCTAGCCTTGGCTATGCTGGTATATGCCATTCCCCTAATTAAATTCCAGCCGGGCGGGGATCTCGTATCCTGGTTCGGGATTGTCTGGGCGGCTTTCGCCCTGCTAGTTATCGGCGCGCATTTGCATTTCCTACTGGGTGTGAATGAAGAGAAGCAGCGGGCCTTGGATGCTGCCCGCCGCGCCAAGCTTAGTGAGTGGCAGAACAAATGGGGCGTAGAGGAACGGCAGAACCATAGCATGTAAGTTTATGTTTTTTGACCGCAAGCGTGAATCTTCTAGTTCGATATGAACTTGAAGATTCGCGTTTTTTTATTTATAGAAATCGGCATTGGTTGGAGTGATTCGACAACTTAGCGAGAATTCTACTAACAAGAGCTATTTTTACTAGTAAAAATACATTGTTTTTACTAATTCCTGATGTGTTCGAAACGGCTCTAAAGAATGAAATTACAGTCTTTTGATTCATTAAATGTGGATATATTAGCAGAATAAGGATTATTTACGATTATTTTTACTGATAAAAATTGTTGACTTTTTACTAAAATTAAAAATATAATAAGTAAACAGAAACGCTCCGCTTGGCTAAGAAGTGTTGAAGCCGACGCATAAAGCGATATTCAGTTATTTTTTAAAAAAATTTAGTATGCGCTTTCATATTTGAGTATTTCAGGGGGTGCCAAACAGCCAACGTATAATAGCGATTAATGTGTAGTATGATCTGGACTCAGCGTAGTGCTTATGATTTGTAACACAAATTTAGGGGGGGCCTTTATGCTGAAAGTGAAAGGGAAATCATTATTTATCGTTATGTTGATGGTGAGTATGGCTTTAACGGCTTGTGGAGGAGGAACAGGAAATAAGGCGGATCAGGGTGGTAAACAGACGATTCGGTTTGCGACTTGGGATTCTGAGGATAACTTGACATTGCAGCAAGAACTGATCGATAAGTTTAATGAGAAGCACCCAGATATTCAAGTGAATTTGGAGGCCTATGGCAGCGATTATGACACGAAAATCACGGCTGGTATGGGAGCGAAGGATGCTCCGGATGTGATGTACATGTGGAACTATCCGACCTATAAAGATGCGTTGGAACCTTTGGACCCTTATATCGAGAAAGAAGGCAGTGGATTTAAGGATAATTTCTATGATACGCTGTGGAATTACAACTCGGCAGATGATAAAATCTTGGGCCTGCCGGTAGGCTATACTACACACGTCGTTTACTATAATAAGGATTTATTCGATGCCGCGGGCATTCCATATCCGCAGGACGGATGGTCATGGGATGACCTGCAGGCAGATGCTAAGAAATTGACCAATAAAGCGGATAGTGTCAGTGGATTTGCTTTCTCGGGCAAGCCTGACCCTTATGATTTTGAGATGTTCCTATGGGGGAATGGCGCTGCTTATACCGATGATCAAGGCAACCTTGAAGGGAATCTGAATAGTCCAAAATCGATCGAAGTACTGACGATGTACCAGAATATGCTCAAGGAAGGGTACGCAATTACTACCGAAGGCTCGGGATCTACAGAGATGAAATCGGGGAAGGTAGCCATGTTTACGAATGGAGCTTGGTCGATCGGAGGCTTGAAGGAAGCAGGGATCAATTTTGGAATTGTCGAGCTGCCTAAATTCAAGAATGGAAGCGCTGTCAGCATTGTGTCTTCTTCAGGTATATCGATGTCGAAAGAATCGAAAAAGAAAGATGCAGCTTGGGAGTTCATTAAATTCTGGACGAGTGAGGAAGCGAACAAGGCGCGTATTGACTATGAGCTGCCTGTACTGAAGAGCGTGGTAGATGGCGAGAATTTGAAGAACGATGATATGAAAAGAGTATTCTATCATATGCTGGAGTTGAGCGAAAGTTATACGCCGTCTTCGTTCAAGGTGGACAATTGGAGTGAGATTTCCGAACGTCTGGAACTGGCATTTGAATCAATTTTCAATCCAAGCACTTTAATGGATCCTAAGACCGTGTTGGATGACGCAGCACAATAAGTGATTGAAGGAAATAAAGAGATGTGTGTTCAAAAATTTCGGACTTTTTGAACTACCTATAAAAGCGGGAATGAGGGGGCGATGAGGCTGTCGTGTCCCTCCTTTCCTGACATAATCACCCGCTTAGGGATATGCTATCAGACTAAGAGGAAAGTCGGAGGTTAGCTATGGAACAAGCAGCCAAAAGCTATAAACGAGCCCGCAAATTAGCAAAATGGACTCCTTACTTATTTATATCGCCCTGGATCGTCGGCATATTGCTTTTTACAGTTGGACCACTAGTATTTTCGTTAATTATGAGCTTCTTCAATTGGCCTGTCACCTCTAAGCCGAAATTTATCGGGTTTGACAACTATTCCAAGATGTTCACGGATGATCCTCAGTTCTATAAATCATTGTGGATTACATTGAAGTTTGCGATCTTCTATGTCCCATTAAGCCTGGGCATCTCGCTGATATTAGCATTACTCATCACACAGCATGTGAAGGGTGTCAAAATATTCCGTACTATCTTCTATCTGCCTGCTGTCGTGTCTGGGGTTGCAGTATCTATCATTTGGGGCTGGATTTTCAACACTAAATACGGAATCTTGAACTACGCTTTGTCCCTGCTCGGCATTGAAGGGCCCAAATGGTTAGTCGATCCGAATAGTGCTATTATCTCTATCGTCATTGCCAGCGCCTGGGGTGTCGGCACGATGATGTTAATCTTCTATACGAATATTAAAGGCATTTCTCCTGATCTATATGAATCAGCAGCGATTGACGGTGCGGGGCCGTTCCGGCAGTTCTGGAGTATTACCTTACCTCTGATTACACCGACTCTATTCTTCAACTTGATTACGTCAACGATATCGGCATTGCAGCAATTGACGCTGGTCCTGCTTCTGACCAATGGTGGACCGCTTAAATCGACCTATTTCTATGGGTTGTTCGTGTACAATAATGCGTTCAAGCATCATAAGCTCGGTTATGCCAGTGCGAACGCCTGGTTTATGTTCATTATCATCTTATTGTTAACGGCATTGATCTTCAGATCTTCCTCTGTTTGGGTGTTCTATGAGAATGAAGTGAAGAGTAATAAGCCTGCGCGGGGAGGAAAAGGCAAATGAAGACATCAGCATGGTATAAGACGATTATCTATGCTCTTCTAGTGTTGTTTTCGATCTATTTTCTGTTTCCTTTTATTTGGATTGTGTTAACCGCGTTGAAGACGGAAACGGAAGTTTATCAGTATCCTGTCGTATTTTTCCCGAGTGAATGGAAATTCTCCAACTTTATTCATGCTTGGAATGCCCAGCCATTCGGTAAATATTTGCTGAATTCGGTCACGATTACGGTGCTAACGACCATTGGACAGATCATTTCCTGTTCGATGATCGCTTATGGATTTTCCAGATATGAGTTCAAGTTCAAGAATGCTCTGTTCATCTTGCTGCTGGCGACAATGATGATCCCATGGGACGTTACGATGATTCCTCTCTACATGCAGTTCAATCTGTTCGGCTGGATC